>CAJVXD010000001.1 GCA_913009675.1 uncultured bacterium
GCAAGTTTCTTCCCATCTCCTTCTGCCCATGCGGCAATCCTGTCCAATAAGTTTTCAGCTGGCTGGACAAAAGCGTTCAGATTATATAAGTCATACTTATTGACAAATGCATTTTTATTTTTTTTATCTTTGATCTTGCCCGATTTATCAGCATAATGGACATTCAGGGCCATATGATTGTCAACCATGGCATCCAGTATTTCTAACATCGTAGCCGCGCTGAGCGATTCCCCCGGATTAAATTCCTTGTCCTGTCTGGAGTACCCTTCGTAGGTATCGATAAGGCTGATACTATTCGGTCCTGCTGTCCGTAAAGCTAAAAGCATAACCCATAACTCCGCAAAATCATTAAAGTTTTCAGTGCTGTGCACTAAGATAACGTTCTCGCCTTTTAAATTGTCCGGGACCTTGACCTTCCATGTCAGGGGATTTTCACCTGGCTTTTCGATTATGACTCTTTCAGACTCAGCTTTAATAGAATCCGCCGCTTCCCTGGCATCTGACTCTAATCGTCTGTGTTCATACAATACCTTCTTGATGAAGTGAGGGCCCTTCTTCTTTTTTATGGCCTTTAAAGGGATGGCACTGGATTCGGTATTATTGTAAAATAGCCGGTCACAGTAAAAACGCAATAAACTATCCAACCCGCTTTTAACGTCATGGACCTTATCTAAAACAAGATCGATCTTTTTCGCACCATTCCTTTTTAATGTGCCTAACAATAGAATTATTTTTACTAAATCCTCAGGCGAATTGAGAGTAGAAACCACTCTCAAGGATGCCCCGTTGACAAGATCGGGATTCAGGATCCTTAAATATAGTTCTCCGTCAGGGAAATGTGATGTCTTTAATCGTATCGCCCCCTTGTCACCCTCTACCGAAATCTTAGCATAAAGCGAGTTCATTTTATTTAAAAGATTTTTAAGGTCTGTTATTTTCTCCTCTAGATAGCCCCCAAAGTAATCTAAATCTTCATTATTAATAGCGTGCCAGGGGAGTTCCTCGTTTTCTCCGTTATAAAAGCTGGTTAAATAATCACTGAGATTTTCTCCGTTCAAGAATTTATCGGATATCTCTTCTATGGTTTCAGGCATATAGTCAGCAAAAAGAGGATACAGATAGATATAGGATTCAAGAAACCTTTTCCACTCTTTCCTGGAGTCTCCCAGGTCGCCCATTGTTGATTCAGCGTTCTTAAACCCGTCTTTTATAAGGCCTTTTGACCATTCAATTATTTCCGCCGGAGAAAGTGCAAACCTTTCCACGGAATCTTTCCCGTATATTGTAACTCCTGTACCCAGCCTCAATAAACTAAGGTTCTCCCTTAATTTTGTTCTAGTCTTAAAATCCTCCTCCCCTTTTATATTTACATCTACATGAGGTAAATCACTACTTAAACTCCATACTTCTCCCCCGAAACTCAACCTACCCTTAACAATGATAAGCATATCTATATCATGCGACCTGTCTTTTTCAGAATACCACAACGAGTTTCCGAAGATAAAGATTGTACAACCTTCTATATCCTCGTCGCTTAATTCAATGTGTCCTTCCTCCCGTAATTTTTTAAGCTTGTCTTTTACTAGCTGGGGCAAGTTTCTGTCTCTTAGAAGATACTCGAGTCTTTTGCGCAGGATCCCCCTGGATTTTTTATTATCTTTGAGGTGGCTCCAGAGATAGCTATTCGATTTATCCAGCTCCGAAATAATGTCTTCCGGGGTGCGTTCAGGATTTTGTAATTTATTCCATTCCCTGAATGTCTTGCTTGTAGCCAAAGGAGGTCTAAGCGTAGGATTGCTACCGGAGAGACAAAACGCCACTTTCTGGCCCTGGCATAAAAATAGTATTAAGAATACTAAAGCTAAAGCTTTTTTAAAGTTTATCATAAATACAGACAAAAAATAATGTCCCTGCTGTCATCCAGCGGTCTTTAATAATTCTCCCCTTGTTTATATTAATATTATAGCATATTAATGCAGTTATGACAATATTTGATATAGATAGGTCACGTCAACTAAATTGTGTAAAATTCTTTATAGGGCGTTCCTTCCAGTTGTTATTTAAGTGAGTAAAGATAGCATATATGATCCTCTCACAGCTTTTAAGGTTAGTAAAGCAGGTAAATACCCTTGTCCTGCGCCTGACTTCTCTAAAAGATCTCTCTATGACATTGGTGGTACGTATCTTCTTCCAGTGATTCTTTGGGCATTGGAAGACATTCAGTAATTCCTCCAGATCTTTTTCAAGGCAGTGCACTGCACGAGGAGCTTTGTTGAACCATTTCTTCTTCCACGCCTTGAATATAGATAAGGCCTGATATTTACTCTGGGCAAGGTATATATTCCTAGCGTCATTTATGCATTCATCCTGATAGATCTTTTTGAGATAATTTGATACGTTACGGAGTTTGTGAGCCCAGCATCTCTGGAGAGGCACATGTGGATATACAATACCTAAGGCTGAGTGTAATCCTTTTGAGCCGTCTGTTGTTACGAGTTTAAGATTATCTCCTTTTAGGCCTCGGTTATAAAGATTATTAACTAGTCCTTCCCATGCGTCAAAGGATTCGCCTTTGGCCTGGGCGAAGGCTATTAAGCGGCGTTCTCCGAATACTGTTATGCCGTATGCTACGAGGATTTTTCTATTCCGGTATTTCCCGTTATATCGTATCTTAAGCGTTATAGCGTCTAGGAATAGATACTGGTATTCGTCGAGTATAGGGGTTTTATGGAATTCTTTTACCTTTACATCTAATCTTCTGGTTATGCTTGATACTTTGGCGTGGGATACTTTTGTATCTAGTAGTTTGGATATTGCATCCCCAACTCTCCTTGTAGATACGCCTGCCAAGAATATATCCTGGATTAAATCTTCTACGATGTCTTCATAACGATGATAGCGTTTAAAAGCCCTGGTCCTGAACCCGGATGAACGCAACCTCAGAACCTTTATGTCATTTACTAATCCGAATTGAGTTACAAGGCTGCGTGTGTAGTGTCCGTTTCTGTAAAGCTCTTCAGTGTCTTTTTGTTCTTTCTCTTGTTCTATATAGAGTTCCAGGTCTGTTTTTACCGTAGATTCCATGAGTTCTTTTAAGAGGCTGCGCATATGAAGCCTTGTGTCTTGCCAAAAATCTTTATTTACTTCCTGCCACCATTCCTGTAAAATCTTACCTTGAGGCAGTAATCTGACGTTTTCCATAGGACGTACTCCTTTCCTTTTAAAAGCCTGGCACCATACCAGAGCTTTTGTTTTTGTATCCTAAAGGAAGGATACGTCCTTTTTATTTAATTTTCAATAAGAAATTACACAGTATATTTTACGTTACCTATAGATAGGTCTCCTTCTACAGACGTCCTGCAAGGAAATTTTAACTAGGTAGGTATATCAGTAATTTCTGCGGGCGGCGTAGGTGAAGTGGGAGAAGTAGTTTCGCCATGAGGCTTCGGTAGACATGAATTGGTTTGGTCCGAAAAAGTAATCTACGATGGCTTCTCTCATGCGGGCTATTTCTTTGAAACGGGCAAGGCTTCCGGGGTTTGATAGAGTCAGGTCTATCAACTCAAGGGCTCGTTCAAAAGACCTCCGGCTATAATCGGGGTTATTCCTCCTTTGCCAGTTAAGGGCGCGTTCAACCTCGCTTCCAATATTAGCCATCTGCTCAAGGAAAGATAGTCTTCTCCAGCCCCCTGCTGCCAGGGTCCTATGCTGATATTTCATCATTTAATCCTTTTTGCGGCAATCTCGATGATCTTCCTGCGCACTTCTTCATTTTCTATCCCGCGGCTTCTATTGCCCTGAGAAGGGCGCATATTGATCATAGCATCAAATTCAATAAAGTCATTACCCTGTATTCCCGGGTAAAAATTTATACCCCAAAGGTTTTTCTGTTTTGAACCATCTTTCAAGAGCAGCGCCTCTAAATCAGAATGCAGCTCAGCATCAACTGCTATAAACTCCCTATCAACATCAACAACTGCCTTTACCAAATCCCCAAAGGTATCTGCGGCCATTTGCTTAAGTTCGTCGAGTGATAACGTTTCTGTTATTATTTTCATAGTATCGATTATACCTCAATAAAAAACTCCCTGCAAGCACTTTGCTTCGAGCAATCCCTTGAGGAAGGTTTTTACTTGTTTTAGGTTTTTTAGCCCCTGACTTGCGCCTGATTTGGTGCAGATTATGGCGGACAATGCCGATGCAAAGACCATGGCAGGCCCTATATTGTCAAATACCCGTCTCTTCCCTGCCTTAACTATCTTATAAAGCAGGCCTGCTGTATAGGCGTCTCCTGCACCTATTGTGTCGGCTATTTTGACTTTAAATGCAGGTATTTTGATGAGATTGCTTCGCTTCGCTCGCAATGATAGAGGCCTTGGGTACAATGACTCGTTGAGATATACTGAACCCTTTGAGCCTAACGTTAAAATAATCTCGCATCTGGATAGTTTCCTGAGCTTTTTCAGGCCTTTTTCGGGATCTTTCAGGCCGGTCAGAAACTCCAGATCAACCTCGCTTATCTTGAGCAGATCGACTAATTTTACAAGCCTTAAGACCCTGCCCCTGGCTGCTCTTTTATCCTTTATAGCACAAGGCCTGATGTTTGGGTCAAACGATATGAATACATGCCTTTTTTTGAGGAATTTAACGTATTTTAAGGCCTCAGGCGAGGTATCTTTTTGATATGAAAAGCTGGAGCCGAAATGAAGGATCTTAGTGTGCCTTAAAAGGTTTTTTGGGGCGTCCTTAAAACATACTATGGCGCTCCTTGAAGTGTTTTTATAAAATGTATACCCGGAGTTTCCCGAAGGGTCTATATTTGCTATTGCAATGGGGGTACGTATATCCGGGTCCAGGATAATGCCTTTTGTATTTACCCTGCATGAAGCGAGAAAATGTACGGCAAGGTCCCCCAGGGTGTCCTTGCCGATCCTTGAAACCATGGCTGTTTTTAGCCCTAGTTTAGCAGCTATTACAGCAGAGTTTGTTGTAGAGCCTCCTACAGAGGCTAAAAAACGAGGGCTGTTTTTATCGGTGCCTTTTTCCTGTATAAGGTCTACCGAGGTCCCGCCTAAAAAAAGTATGTCTAATGGCATATAAGTTAAATGAGTGTCTTCAATCTATTATGATCTCGTCAAGTGAGCGTTTTGGTACGTGGTGTATATCTGCCTGGTCACGCCAGTACTTAATGTCTCTGCCGCCTGGCCTGACGTTTTCAATCTTTACCTTTTCTCTGGGTATCCCCAGTGCGATAACGAGGAGTATTTCATAGCACAGAGGGATATTTAATCTTTTGCGCAGTTCGGGCCTGTTTATGAGCCCTATTATGCATCCGCCCAGGCCTTTTTCGGCAGCACCCAGCAGGATGTTTTGGCTGGCTATGCCATGGTCGCACCCAAAAGATTGAGATATCTCTTTGTCTCCAAGTATGATGATGTAGGCGGAAGGCCTCTGGCCTTCTGCCGGGCCTGGCCAGTCTTCAAGATAACCGGCCCAACTAAGGCACGGAAATATGAGGGCGTTTTTCTTTGGGTTACAGGAAAGGGTGTATTTTAATGGCTGCAGGTTAGCCGCTGACGGCCCCAGCCTTGCAAGGTCAACAAGTCCCTTCAGCGTCTCAAGACTTATCGGTGTCTCTTGATAAAAACGCCTATAGCTCCTGCTCTTTAATATTAAATCTCTTATCATTTCGTTTTTATGTAGATTCCCACGTCCTCATGGACGCGGCTCGTGCTGTTACGAGCCTTGCCCGTCCCTCAAGCAGGGCAGCAGGGTGTTGAAGGACGTTCGGCTAAAAGATATGTTGTTTGTAGGGCTGGGCCTCACTCTTTTTTATTTTGACAGGCAGTCTTTTTAGTTGTTCGTTGATTATATGTTTCGCAAAATAAAGAAGCCTTCAACACCCTGCTGCCCTGCTTGACAGACGAGCAAAGCTCGTAACAGTAAGAGCCGCATCCGTAAGGATGCGGGAATCTACTTATTTTAATGGAGCATAATCTAAAGAGAGAATTAGGGTTATTGGATATATTTTGTGTGGCTACCGGGGCCATGATAAGTTCAGGTCTCTTTATCCTACCGGGCATTGCCTTTAGCAGGGTTGGACCCGCAGTTATCCTTTCCTATATCCTCGCCGGTATCTTATGCATCCCTACATTAATGAGTAATGCGGAGTTGATTACCGCGATGCCCAAGGCAGGCGGAGATTATTTTTATATAATGCGGGGTTTTGGGCCACTCTTAGGAACGCTGGCCGGGTTTAGCTCCTGGTTTTCTCTGAGTCTGAAAGGCGCCTTTGCCCTGGTAGGTATGGGGGCATATTTGAGTCTAGTAACCAGCCTCCCTATAAATGTTATTGCCATAGTCTGCTGCTTGATTTTTATTATCCTGAATCTCCTGGGTGTAAAAGAAGCAGGCAGGTTTCAGGTATTTTTGGTAATAGGCCTCATTGCTATACTTTTGCTTTATGTGATCTGGGGTTCAGGTTCCCTCAGGCCTATACATTTTCAGCCGTTTTTTGAAAAGGGTATAGCATCGGTCTTTGCGACGGCAAGTTTCGTATTTATATCCTATGGCGGCTTAACCAAGATAGCGGCGTTGGCGGAAGAAACTAAAAATCCAGGGAGGAATTTGCCGCTAGGCATGATACTTTCTATTATAGTCACCTCTCTTATTTACGCTTTAGTTATTTTTGTAACCATAGGTGTTTTGGAACCGGGACGCCTCAGGGTAACCCTGATGCCTATATCGGAAGGGGCAGGGGCCTTTGGGGGAGACCGTTTAAGGATCTTAATAAGCATAGCTGCGCTCCTGGCATTTATTTCGACAGCGAATTCAGCTGTTATGACCGCCTCCAGGTATCCGCTTGGCATGAGCAAGGATAGACTTTTGCCAGGCTATTTCCAGAAGATAAGTTCGCGTTCAAAAACTCCTTATGTCTCTATCTTGTTTACCGGATTTTTTATGATCCTGGCCCTGGTATTCTTAAGGCTGGAGATATTGGTCAAGGTCGCCTCAAGTATATTAATCTTACTTTTTATATTTGCCAACCTTACTCTAATCTTATTCAGGGAGAGCAAAATCCTGAGTTATAGGCCTAAGTTCCACTCGCCTTTCTATCCCTATCTGCAAGTGATAGGGATACTGGGGGGGATATTTCTTTTGATTGAGATGGGGACATTTATAGTTTTCCTGACCATGGTTTTTCTCCTGGGCGGATTTACATGGTATAAGATATACGGTCAGAAAAGGGCGAGTCAGGATTCAGCACTTATATATATGTTGGAAAGATTGGTGGCCAGAGACAGGGAATTTACCTCTGATAATCTGTTGGTAGAGCTTAAGGATATAGTTATCCAGAGAGATATGGTTAAGAAGGATAGGTTTTATAGGTTAATTGAAGAGGCGAAGGTCTTGGATCTGGAAAGGCCCTTAAGGATGGAGGATTTGTTTAGAGAGATCTCGACTATCCTGGGGGAAGAGTTAAGATTAGAACCCCGGATTTTATTCTCAGGATTTGTAGAGAGGGAGATAGAATCCAGCACCGTGCTTAGAAAGGGTCTCGCCATACCCCATATCGTTGTGGAAGGGAAGAATTCTTTTAAGATCCTACTGGTGAGGGCCCGTTCGGGGATTATCTTCCCGGGAGATAAACTGGCTCATATCATATTTATCCTTGTAGGTTCTCATGATGAAAGGAATCTCCACCTCAGGGTCCTGGCGGCCATAGCCCAGATTACACAAAACCCTGAATTCGACAAGAAATGGTTTGAGGCTCGGAATGCAGATGAGCTGAAAAACATCGTTCTCCTGACCGAGCGCCACCGTTTCCATTAGCACTAACTTTACGCTTTTCCGACACGCATACAAGGTGTAAAGTTTTTAGCTGCGGAGTTGGCGTTCTGCGTCGATGATATCCCTGTTTATGATATATATAGCCTTTTTTACCCTGTCCTTTAATGCCGTAGAGGCGGGCGTATCGAGTATTTCTCGCAGTATCTGAACCGCCATCCTAAACTGCCTTATTATCTCTCCTTCATCCGCATCCGTATAACGCATGAGCCTGTCAAACTCCTCTTTTTTAAACCATGCCTCAACACAGGGCGAGAGATGATAATAATAGACCTTACTCAGTGGTTTGATGCCGAATCTTTTTTCAAGTCTCTGGATCTTGCCGAGCGTATTATCTGTAATGCTTGACAGGTTTCTGGCTGACCTGCTCAATCTTGGCAGGATGCTTCCTTTCCTGGGTTCAAATACAAGGGCAGTAGATAATATCCCGAGTTCAATTGCAGAGAGCCTTTCTAAGACACCTTTTTCGTAAAGCTCAGAGAGAGAAAGTTCATACCCGTAGACATTAGAAGCGAATATCCCTTTGTCGGTAAGCCTGTTTTTTCTTATATGGCCGAGTTCTTTAAGGATCTTTACCTTGTTGTGTAAAAGCTCAATCGCCTTTTTCCTTAGTTGTTTTTTTGCCTGGAAGTAATGAAACGATAATGGATATACCTCATACAGCCTTTCCTGGTATCTCTCATAGAGATTGAGTATGGTTGCATACGAGGCATTAAATCTGCTCCTGACCTTTTCCGGGGGGTCGTGGATTATTCTATGTAATTCAGGAAAAGAGACATAATGGGGGTTTACCCTGCTGTATACAAAGCCCTCTCTGTCTATTCCGCGGCGCCCGGCCCTGCCTGCCATCTGGTAGAAGTCTCGTGTCTTGAGCGTAGCAAAGGAGGTGCCGTAAAACTTCCTCAACTCATCAAATATAACGGTTCTAGCGGGCATGTTTATGCCTAGCGCAAATGTCTCTGTCGTAAATATAACCTTGATCAACCTGCTTGTAAAGAGTCGCTCCACCACCTCTTTCAGCGTCGGAAGCATGCCTGCATGGTGATAAGCTGTCCCTCTCTCAACGAGAGGGATGAGAGACTGCGCGCTTCTGTCATTAACGAGGTCAAATCTTTTACAGAGCTTATTATAAAGGTCTCTTATCTTAGTCTTTTCTCCCTGATCCAAGAAATCAAATCTTAGCATTTCGTTTGCCAGGTATTCTGCTCTTTTTCGCCCGAATACAAAGTATATACAGGGGAGCTTATGGTTTTGGAAAAGATGTTTTATGAGTGATGAGGGTCTGTTGGGAGACCCGTGGCGTCGAAAACCATGTCTTTTATAGGCAATAAAATTAACCTTATGGAGGTCGTCCATGATATCTCCCTTCACCTGATAGAAAAAATGTAGAGGCACAGGGCGGTTGTTCTCTTTTATTATCCTGAGCGGGATTTTATGTATCGAGCGTAACCAGGAGGATATCTCGTCTATATTAGGTATAGTAGCCGAAAGTGCCAGCACCTTCATATGCGGGGGCAGGAATATAAAGGATTCCTCCCATACGGTCCCCCGTTCATAGTCATCAAGGTAATGGACCTCGTCAAAGATTATCCATGAGTAGCTGTTCAGATTGTCACTTTGCTCCAATACCTTATTGCGGAATATCTCTGTGGTCATTATGAGGATGGGGGCAGACGGATTGATGCTTACATCGCCGGTCAGGATGCCTACCTTTTCAGGGAAGTTCTCATGAAAATCGCGGAATTTCTGGTTTGAGAGGGCCTTTATGGGAGCGGTATAGATTACTCTTTTTTCTTTCTGAAGGCAATCCTTTATGATGTATTCTGCAATAATGGTTTTCCCTGCCCCTGTAGGTGCTGAGACTATAACAGAATAGCCGTCTTTAATGTAGTCAATAGCCTGTTTCTGAAAGGCGTCATATATCATATAAGCATTGTATACGATTAAAGCCGGAAAGTTAAGTAACTTTATAGTTTGAGGCGTATTATTTGTATAGTGTAACAGTGGTGCCCTTTCTCTCTCAGAGGCCCTCAAGAAGACGCTCGGCCAGGGTTGGTCTTTTGTAGATGTGGGCCTCGCTCCGTTTTATTTTGACAGGCAATCTTTTCAGTAGTTCATGATCTTCGGTTCCGCAAAATAAAGAGGCTTCTCGAGGGCCTCTGAGAGAGAAAAGACGAGTGTATTTTCTGTTTGCAGTTTTCAGAAAAATAGAATTTAGAATTTGGAGTTAAGCTAGATAGATGTTTATCGTAGTCTCAGTGGATCTTGAGGTAAGTTTGAGAAAAACTCTTCTTTTGAGAGGGTTCTCAGGAATAATTTTACCATTGATATCAATTTTATGGATCTTGTATTTTCCATAGTCTAATTTTTTCGGATTTAAGTAATTTAAGACAATCCTTCTTCCTGCAAAATATGTATGGAGCGATATCCTGCCTGACCTTCCAAATTGTTCCTTGGCCAACTTTGGCTCGATCAAGAAATCCCCCATCTCGCCGCGTATGCCAAAGACCTGGGTTAGCACTGTAAGTATAAGCCAGCTTGCCGAACCCGTGAGATAGTGATACATTCCCCTGCCCTCAGAATTGAAATATTCGGGGATCCCCGGGAAGATCTTGCTTCTCTCTGTATTGATGCACATCCTGTAAATCGAATCCAGCACTTCAAACCCTTCTCTGGCAAATCCTCTTTTATATAAGGCGTAGGCGAACATCACGTTCATATGATTGAAGAAGGAGCCATTTTCTTTTTCGCCATAGGCGAAACCAAAGGCCCTTCCCATCTCAGGGTAGGGTCCGCCGAAGTCGGTATTGAGCCTGAAACCGCGTAATCTTTTGTCCCAGAGATATCTCTTTGCGCTCTTATAGATTGCCTTGATCTGTTTTTCTGTGGCGACTCCACTCATGATAGGAAAGACTTGCCCTGAGAGTGTCATACGCACGCCATTTTTATGTTCGCCTTCAACACGATTTGCTTTGTTGTCGTAATATCCATTAAAGAACCCATGGCCTGATTTTGTGATAAGCCATTCATCGTTACGTATATGTTCTGACATGCGTTTGGATTTTTGGCGAAGCTCTTTTATAATACCTCTCATCTTAGGGGGGCGAGAGATTTTTTCCAGTAGGTTAGAAAGTTCTATGAGATTACCTGCATACGCAGCTGTAAATGTTACGCTTTCGCCCTTTTCCCCTGCCATATCGAGGCTGTCATTCCAATCAGCCCCTTCAAGCAGAAAGTTTCCATGGCCGCCTATCTTTGTAAACGGACGTTTGTGTTCACGTAAGATATGCTCAAGAACGGTGCCTCCGATCTTGCTCTCAAAATACGGCGCTTTTTTGAATAGTATAGCCTTGTCACCTGTCTGATTGATATAGAGATTTAGTGCTATAAATGGCCAGAGGCCATGGTCCATCCATACGCGGCTGATGTTATTTCTGTCAGATATAAATTTACCCTGTTTTTTCCCGATTATTGTGGCATTTGAACCGTCTCTACGGACTCCGCCAAGATTGTTGAGCAGGGTATTACGTAGACGATGTGGATTTGTCAAGAGTAAGGTAAGACAGTCTTGCCACAGGTCTCTCCAGCCCCTGCCTCCGCGGCCATAGTCAAAATCCGGCAGGAATGAACAGCCGAATAGCTTACGGAGGGCCGGCTGAAGCGTTACCCACTTAAACCACCTGTCATAGTCTTTGTTTTCACTGGCAAGATGGATTAAATCTGCCCTTTCCCTCCAGAAGGTTTTATTTGAAGACAGGGAGGCATCTATTTTTTTCGGGGAGTTAAACCTTTCGAATAGCTTTTTTGGTTTCATTTTTTCGGCTATCCCTATAACGATGATATATTTTTTAGACTTACCGGGATCGAGATATACATCCCTGAATCTTATTGCACCTATTGCTTCTTTACCCTGCATTAAGATGGTGGTTTTTGTTTTTGGGGGTAGATTTTTTAATACGGCTTCTGGTTTATCAAGGTTACCTCCTTCGCCGCTGAATTCGGGAATAGTAGGGAAGGCGCCTAAAGGCGGGTTGCCGTAAGCATCACAGCCGAATACAAAATATGAGGTAGTGTTTATCTTGTGTCCGCGTTCGTCAAATATCATGCTGGGGGTCAATATTACGCCGTATTTATTTATCCTGACACGATTAAAGAGTGCACTTGCATGCCTGTGGTCCCGTAGTCTCTCTGCGGAACGACCATAGATCGGTATGGCCGCAGTAGGACCTATAGAGAGTTTATTTTTAGAGATATTCGTCAATTCGACTGTCATCAGCTCGACAGTCTCGTTACCTACAGGTATAAAATTAATAAATTCTGCCTTGAGGCCAAGGCGCTTATTGACCCGTATTAGCTTATGATATAACATGCCTCCTTTTACTAGAGATCCGTCTGTCTCGCCTGATGCAGCTGACCATGCGCTATTACCTTTGACATAGACCCAGAGATTGCGGTTGTATCTGGAATTACGCAGGTCTTCAGTAGAGACAGGAGGCATAAGGAATTTGCCCTGGTCTATTTTTATATCGCCGCACAGGGCAGGGGTAATAGAAGAGAGAAGGCCTTTTTCATTTGCGAGCGGAAAGTACAGCCGGCTTATTTTATGCGGGTTTTTAGCTACGAAGGTGCCGTCATCATCTACAAATTTCCATAGTGTGTTTTCGGGCATATTTAGGCTTCCGTGAATTCAGATATTACCATTTTCCCCAGTGTATGACATCCTTTAGTTCTCTTTTTGCCTTTGGGGATTTGTCCTTTTTTGGATACCCAATCGAGATCATACTTACGAGTCTATAGCCTTTGGGCACATTAAATATCCTTCCTATCTTTTCCACATAATCTTTTTTGTCCCCTGCTACCCAACATCCCCCAAGCCCAAGGGCTTCTATTGCGAGAAGCATATTTTGTGTGGCAGCTGAACAATCTTCAAGATAATATTTTGTATCCTTTGAAAATACAGCTATTAGGCACGAGGCGTCTTTAATAAATGGGCCATTGGGGCATATATCGCATATCCTTTTCAATGTAGCATTTTCAGAGGTGACGATAAATTCCCACGGTTGTTCGTTGCGGGCAGTCGTTGCGACGCGGCCGGCATCGATTATCTTTTCTAAAAGGTCTTTTTCAACCTGTTTGCCGGAGTATTCCCTTATACTTTTACGTTGGCGTATAACATCAAAGAATTCCATATCTACATCTACCCCCTTTGATAAACGGTTCCCGAGTCATTGAGACAATAATATAAACTTAGAATTTTACCTTTGGGACCTCCTTTGCGCCTTCTACGGCCTTAAAGTATATCCTGGGTTTATTCAGGCCTCTTAGGTTGCAAAAGATGCCTCCCATGATAGTCCTGCGGTAGGCGTTGAATGTCCTTACCGCATTATTATACCTCATCCTCTCGACAGCGATCCTATTTTCAGTGCCTTCCAACTGGGCCTGCAGGCTCAAGAAATTCTGGTTTGCCTTAAGTTCGGGATAATTTTCAACAACGAGAAGGAGACGCGACAGGGTCTTTGTCATGGCATTCGCTGTCTTTATCTTGGCCTGGGTAGAACCTGCCTTGGCCCATTGGCTCCTGAGTTCTGTTATACGTTCGAATGTGCCGCGTTCGTGCTGCATATAACCCTTTACAGTGCTTACCAGGTTCGGGATGAGGTCGTTTCTTCTCTGTAGCTGATTTTCTACCTGCGCCCACGAAGAATTTACCTGTTCATCTAAAAGGACAGGGGTATTCAGCCCATTTATGAACCAGCTGCCTATCATGAAAATTACACCCAGGATAATAAGTAAGATAATCCAAATTTTTTTCATGTCTACGCCTCCTTTAATGAGCACTTGAGTTATGGAAAATCTTTAATTTTTCATAACTCAATCTTCCATGTTTAACTTCTGTGAAGGTGCGAATTTACCACCCCCCAGAGGCACCTCCGCCTCCGGAAAGGCCTCCGCCAAAACCTCCGAATCCCCCGCTGAAACCACCTGAGTTACCTCCGAATCCTCCGCCGTACCAATATCCACCACGCCTTCTATTCAAACCAGGTATCAATAAGAACCACCAGAAAAATCCTAATCTCAGGCTTAAGAACATTACGATAATAAAAAGAGTAAAGATGAAATTGATAATAGAGGCCGCGAGAGACGGCTTTTTAGGGATAGGGACATCAACAGCTAAATTATCCAGGCCAGGAAGTTCAGTGTTGTATTCTTTAGCTATTAATTTAGCAATGCCTACAGTACCTTTTGTAACCCCTGTATCAAATGCCCCTTTTTTAAATGAAGGAAGGATATATTGCTCTATGATGATCTTTGCAAGTGCATCCGGTATGGCACCCTCAAGGCCATAGCCGACCTCTATGCGCATTTTTTTATCCTTCATCGCAATAAGAAGCAGGACGCCGTTATCCTTCCCCTTCTGTCCGATGCCCCATTTTTCAAAAAGCTTTACGGCGTATGTATTTATATCGAGAGGGCTTGTAGTATCTATGGTTACTATGGCTATCTGTGCGGTTGTTTTTCTTTCCAGTGCCCCTGCAAAAAGAGAAAGTTTGGATTTTGTATCACGTGATAATATGTTGGCGTAGTCGTTTACGTATCCAGTGTAACGGGGGAACCGCTCGGTTTGAGAAAAGGAGCCGGACGCGGCTATAAGTTGTGCCGTCAGTAAAAAAATAGTAAAGTAGATTATCTTTTTTCTCATAACTTATCTACTATTAATGCGAGATGTTTAATTTGATCGATGTATTTTTCAAAGGATATCTCTACGTCCTGCCCGGCTATTTTTTCGTCGTTCATCTTATCCTTCAGGATAGCTATAAAGACATTTTTATCGAGACCGTAAAGATCACCGACAGTCGTAAGGATCACTTCTTTATGCACGTCAGGCCTTTGATCTTTGAGCCTGATTAAGGCCCTGAATATAGGCATCAGCGAATACATAGATTCTTTCATTAGCGCCTCCAGGCCCTTCCTTTTAAGCCCCACCTCCAGATAGGCCTCACGTATGCGGATGAGTTTACCCTTTATCTCGCGTTCACAGAATAATCTTATGTACGTCTGGTCTATCTGCATATCGCTGAAGAGGTCCCTGCCGTAAAGGATCAGGTGGTTTTCCTTTATCTCCAGAAACTCTATCGGGAATACGTCCTTGGATGTTTCGATATGGGAGAGGGAGAGGAATAGAGGCGCGGTTATCTTCTTGATGATACCCTGATTGATAAGTTTGAGAGAGGCCTTAAGCTGTTGAAATTCAAGGTCCTTGAATATCACCATAAGATTTATATCGGACTCTTTGGGTATATAGAACTCTCCTGTAGCGCTTCCATAGAGTATTATAGATATTATATTTTCCTTATGGATACCAAGAAGCCTTTTCAGATATGGTTCAATGGTTTTTCTTACATCCTGTCTTATATGATCCAGTTTTAAGCTTTCCATGATGGTCACCCCTTTATGGTTTTAACTATACTATCACGCCAGGAGACCAAAGGCAAGATTATAGTATCAGGGCAAATGTATTATTTGAATAGTTAACTTATATATAGCTTCCATTCCCAGGTCACGCCTCGAGGGGCCTCTTTTAGCCGAGTGGGCACAGTGTCTTCCCTCAGGCAGAGCTTTCGGCACTGAAACGTTTCGCCGTCCGCTACGGTTTACGGTTCGTTCTTCTTTACGCCTATCGCTTTAGAACATGACCAGAACTCACCGTAACACCTTGCGGACATTTGCCGAAACGTTTCTAATGTGCCTTCAGCTCTGCCTGAGGGAAGACGAGCGAGGCTAAAAACGGAGCAAGATTGCCTCGCTGGGGCAATCTTGCGTCCCCTCGAGGCGTGACCTGGGAATGGAAAGGTCTTACCTGTCATTAAAAGTATTACAGTAATATCAGGCAACTATGGGACTCGAAGGGTATGTTACCTTGTGGCATACGTGAGCTTTACAAGAGAGGCTCCACGTGATATCCTATCTATCAGGGGCAGGAAAACGGAATGCTAAATCTGCGTCTAGGCCCCAGACAATGGATAGGTAGAAGATGAAGACAAGATTTAAGCTGGTTTTATTTACTGTAATCTTTCTGATTTCCTGGATGTCAAGGGTTTATCCGGATACTATCTATCTGAGGAATGGCCGTAATATAGAAGGGTTAATAAAAAAAGAGGATGGGAAGAGTGTTTTGCTGGACGTTGGTTTCGGGACAGTTAAATTCAGAAGAGAAGAGATAAAGGATATTTCGAGGTCAAGCCGTGAAGAGGCCTTTAATATACGTAAGAGATGGGGCGAACAGAGAAAGCTGGAAGAGGAAAGGATGTCCAGGAGGAAAAAGGAACTGGAGGAAACGAGACAAAAAAAGGAATTTGAGCCAAAAGAAGCAAGGTTTATTCAGGACAAAAACAAGATAGTAGTAGAGGCCTTGCTAAATAAGAAGGTCAAGGCATCGCTTCTCCTGGACACAGGAGCGACGGTTGTTTTACTATCTAGCGGCATTGCGAAAAGATTGAGGATAAGAAAGAATGCGACAAAGAAAGACATGGTGAAGGTCCAGATGGCCGATGGCCGCAAGGTTAACGCGCAATTAATAGTTCTAAACACTGTGAGTGTAGAGGGTGCTAAGGCCAGGGATGTTGAGGCAGTGGTATTGTCGGATTATGAAGGGATGGGTGGATGTGACGGATTATTGGGCATGTCTTTTCTGAGCAGATTTAATTTTCAGATAGATACCGTTAATAAAAAATTGATCCTGAAAAGGCGTAGATAGGAAGAAAAAAGCCCCGTGTTCTATGTTTGGGAAACAATATTTGACTTCGTTATAGCGGTAGGGGATAATCCTGCTCCGCGCCACATAGAGATATCCTCCATGCATAGATATACGGGAAGCTTTCTGGAATGTTTGAAAAGCATCTTTAGTATGGCCTTGTAGATATTACATCTTATTTTGGAGGGATATCTCAGCTTATTATCAAAGCCCGGCACCAGCTCAGCATCAAGGATTTTGTTGCCGGGAAACCTGGCCTCAATTACCTGCTTCACCTTTGGATTAAATCGCAGGGTGCCTATGCTTACCCATGCTATTGCCTCAGGTTTTATTGATTCAAAGACTAACCCGATTACCTTTTCGTATTCTTTCTGCCACCCGCTAAAATAGATGACAGGATCAAAGTGGAATGCTAATTTATAACCTGCTTCACTGCAAAGCCGTGCCATAGAAATACGATTGGCGAGGGAAGAGGTAAGAAATTCATTTTGATTTATTATTTTTTGAGGGTTCAATGACCACGCAATGACAATGTTGCCCGAGTGCCTTGTCTTTAGAAGATTCTCTATATTTGTGCTTTTTGTCTTGAACTCAAATCGCACATCGGTGTGCCTTCTAAAGAAATCTACTATAGGCAGGGAGTATCTTGTAAGATGGTCCAGCATGAGCGAATCCGAAAATTCGCCTGTCCCTATGCGCATCCCCGGCCTTTTGTACGAGGAAAATGAATCGAAGAATCTATCTATATTAGCCGGGAATATAATACCTGGAGCATCTATGTATCCCTGGAGATAGCAGTAGGTGCATTCGAATATACATCCGAGGCTCAGATTGAATATATTATAAGGACACCCCACGGCCTTTGTTGTGCATGGGCATTTTTTGAAGAAGTCGTAGTTTTCATAGGTAATAAAGGCTGTTGAGCGTCTTTTGTTATAGTCTCTCATCCTAAACTTTCTATGGGTTCTCAGATAGTCTTTCAGGGAGCTTATCTCCGATAATTTTGAATCCGGAAAAAAATCCCTGAACCTGTTTGCCAGCGCAGAACGCCATGCGGATTTTTCTATAAATATCCTTTTTGGGTAGAATCCACTCTTTTTGGGATCCACGCAAAGACGCCGGTCCAATCTTATTTTTGGCAGATAGGGGTTTGACGCCTCGTTATCGAGATATGCATGAGGGAACCGCCTCTTTATAAGACAGAGTTTTAGTCTATGGAAATCCAGTGAATCTATATCCTGGATTATGGAGGGGGGAGAAACGCCTTCTTTTTTTGAGATCTCGAAAAGGAGCCTTACTATCTCCTGTTTCTTGTTGAGGCCAAGCTGCGGAAGATTTGATCCTACGAGGGATTCTGTTTCTTTCAGGCGTTCAGATTCTTTTCTATAAACTCGCATAGGATATGTGCGCTGGATTTTATCGAAGAGGAAAGCACTACTTTTTCTTCGGCCGTCAAATTCGCATAAAAAGGTTTTTTATTGATGACGTCTGTTACATAAAACAGGGCCATAGCCCTTTTATTAATATGTATCGATGCGGAGAATAAAGCAGAGCATTCCATATCGACTATTCGCATGTCTCTTTCTTTAAAGATATCTAGATAATCTTGTTCCATCTTCAGGGAACCCAGGGTCGCACAGCTTACTTTTTGTATGCCACGGCCTTCATTAGCCTCTAAGAATCCTTCAAACAGGTCCTTATCAGGATGAAATATTTTCCATTCTTTTCTGTCCCTTAAAAGCATGCCCGAAAAACTTTCCAGGGAATGGCACTCAAAAGGTGCGGCAACGTCCCCTATCTTTAGATATCTTTCGTCTACCGAACCGCAGGAACCGAAAAGTATTATGTTTTCACAGGGGGTATGCGCGAGATATAACACAGCATCTCCTAATAAGGCCGTCCCTAAGCCGGTTCGTATCACTGTAAACATCCTGGCGCTTCCAGAATCATATAGCCTGCCTTTTGAGATCCCCTTTATGCCGAACCCGGCCAGGGTTTCTTTCCTAATGAACGGCATAAGGATACATGTTTTTTTGACCCGGCTTGGTTCTATCCCGAATAGAATTTGAAAGGGTGTCATAGTCAAAAGATGGCCGAGGTAGGATCTCCGACGGATATTATAATTCAATCAGATTATACCCTAGATTGCCCAGCCCTTTCTCGTGTGCGTATTCAAGGGCTGTCTTGTATGAATCCTGAGATTGCTCTTTGAGTATTAGGTCCTCATTTTTATTGATAAGGTCCAGCGTGGCCTTATCGAGGGCCACTATATCATTAGATGCGAGTATACCTATGTCACTACAGATGATCCTTTCATTTTTTGTGGATATGCAGTCGCATTCTTTCGTAATGTCAAAGGCAAGGTTTATAAAGAATCTGTTCTTGAATCTGGACAGGATAAATGCGGCAACGTCTGTCATCCTTTTTAAGAATATCCCTTTATCTTCTTTCCAGTTGATGAATATTGCGTCAAACCTGCATGCGCACAGGCATTCTCCGCAGCCTATACATTTTCCCTGCTCTATAGAGGCCTTGCTCTTATCTCCAAAGGATATTGCGTTTGCCGGACAGATCTTTATGCAACACCCGCAGCCAGTGCACCTTTCTTCTATCGCGTGAGGCCTGAGCGAAGAATGCTGGACTTGTTTTGTAGGTTTGGAGACCATGCCCATTGAAACATTTTTAAGCGCCCCTGCATATCCTGCCAGGATATGACAGGTAGCATGGGATAATACGACGAGGTTATCCAGCATGCCTATGAAGGACGGGATCCTGACTCTTTTTATGTAGTCTGATTTAAGGTCGTATTCTTTCCCGTCCTGGCCGAATATACCGTCTGCTATTATAAAGGGTGCTCCTATCCTGGAGTAGGCAAATCCCTTATTCTGCGCAAGGGTCAGGTGGTCGACTGCATTAAGCCGTAAGCCTTTATATATGACGTTCGTATCGAAGAGGAATGGTTTCGCCTTTTTCTTTTTTATTTCCGAGACGACCGATTTCACAAGTTGAGGCGCTGTGTTGTATATACACTTCGTATCTCCTATGGTGAGTTTAATAGCGATAAACTCATCCTTTTTATATGCAGAGAAGGGGTCCATTCCCTCTATTATCTTTAAAAGACCGCCAGCCCTGGCCGGTATAGTATTACCCGTTATTTTTGTAAAAAAAACATCGCTTTTCACTGTCTCACCTGAAGATGCCGGGACGATAACTCGGCATATATTAAATTCCCTGATTTTATGGCTGGAGGATTAAACCGTAGAGTCCTGATTTAACCAGAAAGGCGTGGGGGCTTTTTCCCTGGTTATTTTAATAGCTATCTTGACAATATCCTGGTCGTATTTAGAACCGGCGTTATCCTCTAATTCTTTGATTGCCTTTTTCAGGCCTAAGGCTGCCCTGTATGGCCTGTGAAACGTCATTGCTTCCAGTACATCAGATACGGCAAGGATCCTTGCTTCGGGTATGATTCTTTTAGCTGATAAACCACGCGGGTAACCTGTCCCATCCAGCCTTTCGTGGTGTTGATATATAGCCTCAGGCAGCGGGAATGGAAAGGTGTGCCGTTTAAGCATGTCGTGGCACATTTCTACATGTTCCCGGATCATCCTGATCTCTAATTCAGTGAGCTTGCCGGGTTTATTTAGGATCTCAAGAGGTATGAGTATCTTCCCTATGTCATGTAGTTCGGCAGACATCTTCAATTCCAGGACCCTGTTTTCGTCCCATCCCAGCCCCTTGGCAATCCCTTCGGCGATTATTGACACACGACGGGTATGGCCGAAGGTATAAGGGTCTTTTACCTCAAGGACCCTATCGAGCACCTTTAGAGAATTCATAACCATATCTAATCTATTTTTCTCCAGCTGGTCATAAACGGTTATATCGCGGGTTATACCCATCGTGCCTATTACCTGGCCTTTTCGGTTTTTGACAGGTATCTTTGTCGTTGTTACGCAATTTTGTGTCCCATTAGGCAAGAGCGTCCTTTCAATCTTACCGATTATAGGTTCCCCTGTTTTCAAGACGCGCGTATCATCTTCAAACATCCTTTGAGCCTGTTCTTTGGGAAAGAAATCAAAGTCAGTTTTGCCTGTTATTTCTTCAGGGTTCAGATTGAAGCCCTCTGCATAGAAACGATTTACCCTGACCAGTCTATTTTTGGTATCTTTGAAATAGATGGCATCCGGAAGGTTGTCGAGAAGGTTTTGGAAGAGTTCTTTTTCCAATGCGAAGCTTTCTTTCAGTTTTTTATAATAAGACTTACATTTTGTTTTGGACTTTTTGGCTTTCATAGAGTAACATATTAACACAGATTACTAAAAAGATAAAGGAAAATTCTAAATAGAGGCGGATTCATTATGGTGAAGACAAAGATTATTTGTACCTTAGGCCCGGCCAGTTCAAACGAAGGTGCCATAAGAAAGATGATCATGGCCGGCATGGATGTTGTGAGGTTAAATTGTTCCCACGGCAGTTTAGGAGAGTTTCTTTCGTGTATTAGGATCACAAGGAAAATCAACAGGAAATACAGGCGGCATGTGAGAGTTCTTCTGGATCTCGAAGGCCCAAGGATAAGGGTGGGTAGGCTAAGAGGTCATAACCCGGTCTTTCTGAAAAAGAGGCAGATCTTATGGCTCTCCCAGGGAAATATACATAAAAGCGACAATGTTATTCCCTTTGATTACGATGGCCCTTTAGCCAGCCTCAGAGGTGCGGGATTTATATATATAGACGATGGTAATATTGTACTGAAAATCAAAGAGATTGGAAGGATAGCTATTAAAACAGAGGTAGTCGTGGGAGGCGCATTAAAGGAATATAAAGGGATAAATATTCCCGGAGCGCACTTAGAATTCTCGGACATAAGTGAAAAGGATAAAAAGGATATTGCCTTTGGCGTGGCACATAAGGTAGATTATATCGCACAGTCGTTTGTAAGGAATAAAGCTGATGTAGAGGAGGTCAGAAACAGGCTAAAGGAAAAACTGCCTTCGTGCCGGATAATATCCAAGATAGAAAATCAGCAGGGTATTCGCAATATCGATGAGATCATAGATTCCTCAGACGGCATAATGATAGCACGGGGAGATATGGGGGTATGTGTGCCTATATACGAGATACCCATAATACAGAAGGAGATTATCAGAAAATGTAATGCGAAGAAAAGGCCTGTTATTACAGCTACGCAGATGCTGGAGAGCATGGTTGAACATATGCGGCCCACGCGGGCAGAGGTTACAGATGTGGCGAATGCCATTATAGACGGCACGGATTTCGTGATGTTATCTGCCGAGACAGCAGTAGGTAAATATCCCGTAGAGTCGGTAAGGATGATGAATGACATAATCAAGTACACAGAAAATAACCTTACACCCTCACGACACATAAAAAAGTGTAAAGTTATAGGTTTACAATATTAGGCCTGATGGTATAATACCATAAAAATGAAAGGAGCAGGATATGGCAACCTCATATAAGGAACTCGGTCTGGTAAACACGAGGGAGATTTTCAAAAAGGCAATGGCCGGCAGGTACGCTATCCCGGCTTACAATTTCAACAACATGGAACAATTGCAGGCAATAATAACGGCTTGTATCGAGACAAATTCTCCGGTAATACTCCAGGTTTCGAAAGGCGCCAGAAAATATGCCAATCAGATTTTGCTGAGACATATGGCTAAGGGCGCGCTTGAGATAATAGAGGATGCGGGCTCAAAGATACCTGTCACGCTCCATCTGGATCATGGCGATACCTATGAACTGGCTGTTTCGTGCATAGAAACAGGATTTTCTTCTGTTATGATAGACGGCTCGGCGCACAAGTTCGAAGATAATGCCAATCTTACAAAAAAGGTAGTCGATTACGCGCATAAGTATGACGTAACGGTAGAGGGAGAATTGGGGGTCCTTGCCGGGATAGAAGATGAGGTGAGTCATGGAGAGTCGCATTACACCCATCCGGAGGAAGTAGAAGACTTTGTATCCAGGACAGGGGTGGATAGTCTCGCGATTTCAATAGGGACTTCCCACGGTGCATATAAATTTAAGATCAAGCCGGGTGAATCATTCCCGGAACTGAGATTCGATATACTCCGGGAGGTAGAGAAAAGGCTCCCCGGCTTTCCAATAGTTTTACACGGATCCAGTTCTGTGCTAAAAGAATACGTGGAGCTTATAAATAAATACGGCGGAGAACTCGAACAGACAGCAGGCGTGCCTGAAGACCAGTTAAGAAAAGCCGCTCAGTCAGCTGTCTGCAAGATTAATATAGACACAGACGGGCGTTTGGTTGTGACAGCGAAGGTGAGGGAGGTCTTTGCAACCAACCCAAAGGAATTCGACCCTAGAAAATATCTTGGCCCTGCAAGGACAGAGCTTATAAAGATGTACAAACACAAAAACGAATATGTCCTTGGCAGTGCAGGAAAGGCATAGATTTTCTCGACAAGCTTAAACAATATTCTTCGAGCGAGTGAAGCGAGTCGAGAAGGTCAAGATCATGATAGACAAAATTGCCCTAGTAGCTTCTATAGTCTTACCTCTTTGGAACATCCCGATGATGATCCGAATAATAAAGAGACGTTCCTCAGGAGATATTAGTGTATTCTGGGCTGTGGGGGTATGGGCATGTTTACTGGGGATACTCCCGTCAGGATTAAAGAGCGACTTTATTGTCTGGAAGGCATTTGCAATAGGCAATTTCATATTTTTCAGCGGCGTAACATTCTGCACACTCTTATTCCACAATAAAAAATAACAGCAATGAAAATTATACCTATATTCATCCCTCATGCGGGGTGTCCATATAAGTGTATTTATTGTGATCAGCATAAGATCTCCGGCGCACTAAAAATGCCGACACTCAAGGAAATAGAGTTTGTTATCAAACGGAATCTGAAGACCATCTCCGAGGATGAGGAGATTGAAGTTGCGTTTTTTGGAGGCACGTTTACGTCTTTGCCGGATAGGCTGCAGGAGCGATACCTGAACGCGGTTTATACGTATCTAAAGAAAGACGCTATACAGGGTATTCGCATGTCTACGCATCCTGAGGCGGTTTCTCTAAAGGCAATGAAACTATTTAAGAAAAAAGGCGGGGGACTTGTGGAATTGGGCATACAGTCGCTTGATAAAGATGTCCTCAGGAAAATAAAAAGAGAAGTCGATTTTAAGGCAGTGAAAGATGCGGTAGCGCTGATCAAGGAGGCTGGTCTTAAATTAGGCGTTCAGGTGATGCTGGGTTTGCCGGGGGATACACTTGAAAGGTCGATTTGCACTGCAGAGAAACTTATAAGATTCAAACCCGAGACTGCACGGATCTATCCAACGCTTGTCATCAAAGGTACGGAGATAGCCAGGCAATATAAAAAGGGGCGGTATAGACCGCTTAGCATGGAAAAGGCAATAGAACAGGCAGCCAGGATAAGCGATATCTTTGAGGCCGCCGGCGTAAAGGTTATCAGGATAGGCCTTCACCCGTCTAAAGACTTGGATTCCAAAACGGTGATGCTCTCAGGACCTTTCCATCCGGCATTCGGCGAGATGGTAAGGGCAAGACAGATGCGAAACAGAATAATCAAATTAGTTAAAAATAGATTTATTGCGAATCGGTCCTGCATAGAAATTCATATGCCGGGAGAAATGTTTAGTCTTGTCTCAGGACATAAAGGAGAAGAGAAGAAATTTTTGGAAGGATATTTTGGCGTGCCTGTTTTTTTGCGTGAAGAATATTGTCCTCGACATAATAGTAAAATAAGAGACGTACAAAAAGATATAGCCATTATAGATCCTCGCATGCCTAAAAAGGCAAAGGAGAAGCTGAAAAGGTTAAATTTTCATATTGTAGAAGTGCCGCTGCATAAAAAACTTGCAAAGCCGGTAAGAGGCCATGTGGATATGATGCTTTTTAAGTATGCTGACAGGGTAATCTATGAGCCTTGCTTGGAGGATATTGCCGGGCTTTTGCGGTTGAACGGATATAATTGCATTAAAGGCGAAGCCATAATATCGCCTGATTATCCAAAGGATATAATTTACAATGCCTGCGCAATAGATAGCTGCATAATTCATTACAAGGGTAAGGTCGTAAAAGATATTAAAGGGCTGAAGGCAAGGCATATCCTTATTAGACAGGGCTATGCGAGATGTTCTATTATTCCTATAGATAAGAGGCATATTGTCACTTTCGATAAAAATATTAAAGCGGCATGGGAGAAGAATGGGGGAGAGGCGCTTCTTGTAAGAGAGGGTTATGTAAGATTGCCTGGATACAAGGCAGGATTTATAGGCGGGGCAAGCGGCGTAGATGGAAGACGGGTATTTTTTGTAGGCAGATTGAATACTCATCCCGATGGCCCTGATATAAGGGATTTTATCAATGGGTTAGGTAAGGACATAATAGAGCTATATGACGGGCCTTTGTATGATGTTGGAACCGTATGTTTCTTCAGGGCCGGACCCCGGCAAGGCCTGATAAAGGTTTCACCTTGATAATGCAGAAGAGAGGTGTTATACTGAGGTCGTTATGGGCGATATTAAAGATTTTATAAAGAGGAATTTCAGACACTTTAATGCAGCAACGGTGCTGGATGCGGCTCAAGGCTGGGTGGGATATCTTAAGAAGGGCAATAAGATGTTTCTTGCTATGGCAGGGGCGTTAAGTACAGGCGAGATAGGCATTTCTTTAAGTGAAATGATAAGGCGGGATAAGGTTCACGGGATCTCCTGTACGGCTGCAAATCTCGAAGAGGATATATTTAATCTAGTCGCCCATACCCACTATAAAAGGGTGGCAGATTACAGGGATCTTTCGCCGCAGGACGAGCTGGAGCTTAAGGATAGACACCTTAACCGTGTTACAGATACATGTATCCCGGAGGAGGAAGCTATAAGGAGAGTCGCCCATAGACTTTATCCTTTATGGGAGGAAGCAGATAGGGCCGGAAAGAGATTTTTTCCGCACGAATACTTTTATCAGCTTATACGAAGGGGTGCATTAAAGGAATTTTATGAGATTGACCCGAGAGATAGCTGGGTAATAGCTGCCTGCGAAAAGGATATACCTATATTTACGCCCGGATGGGAGGATTCTACCTTGGCTAATGGGGTGGTTGCAGAGTATAAGTCAGGCCGTTTTACAGGCCTTGATTTTATAAAGAGCGGTCTGGAACAGATGAGTTTTCTTATTGACTGGTATCTGGAGAATACAAGGGATAAGACAATGGGATTTTTCCAGATAGGCGGCGGTATAGCGGGAGATTTCCCGATATGTGTAGTCCCCTTAATAAGACAGGACCTGGGGGAAGATTGTAAGCTCTGGGGGTATTTTTGTCAGATCAGTGATTGTACGACCTCGTATGGTTCTTACAGCGGCGCCGTACCAAACGAAAAGATTACCTGGGAAAAACTTAGTATTGATACGCCGAGGTTTATGATTGAATCAGACGCCAGCATTGTAGCGCCGCTTATATTCCAGTATGTCTTAGAAAGTGATTGATTCTCGAACCGGCAGGATCCTCTCCGGGTTTGTCGAGAACCAGATCTTATCCCGCTCGAACAATATTATGAGATTATCATTCGGTGGTTCTGATAATAAACTGACCCCCTTTGATAAGGCAAGGGTTGTTGTTTTGCCTGTTCCCTATGGGAAGACTGTTACCTATAGAAAGGGGACAGAGAAAGGCCCTGAGGCAATATTAAAGGCATCAGGCAATATAGAGCTTTTTGACGAAGAATTGGGGATAGAGAGCTATACAATAGGCATCAATACCCAGCCTTCGCTTGATGTAAATGGACTTGACTCAGAAGGGATGATCGATGCTGTAGAACAAAAGGTTTCCGATATATGCAATGTAAATAAGATGCCCGTTATAATAGGCGGAGAACATTCAGTTTCAATCGGGGCTGTCAAGGCTGTGAAAAGACAGTATAAATCGGAAGAGCACACGTCTGAACTCCAGTCACACTGATATATCTCGTATGCCGTCTTCTGCTTGAAAAAAAAAAAAAAGAACACAAACACATCTCCCCCCTCGATACGCGACAGCTCCATCTATACTCCACACAATGCCTCTGTACTCACCGCTCACGTCATCTATACCCCCACTGTCCTATACAC
>CAJVXD010000002.1 GCA_913009675.1 uncultured bacterium
ATCTCAGTAATGCGCAAGATCGGAAGAAAAAGGTAGCAAGGCAGGCTTTGCAGCTGCAGTTATTAAGGCAGCCGCAGGGCTTATGTTGCGAAAGGATACAATGGATGATCCAAAGAAGGGGATGACCTTAATAGTAAAGACAGTTACACGCTTGACTGTGGGGCTGATTTTACTTTTTGGTATATATATCGTTACGCATGGGCATATAAGCCCTGGCGGAGGTTTTGCAGGAGGTGCCATTATCGCGCTTTCGTTTATCCACATCATGCTTGCCTTCGGAAAAGAGGCAACCTTTAAAAAGATAAACCAGCGCATCGCTTCTTTTTTTGAGAGCATAGGCGCAATAATCTTTATAACGCTTGCTATGCTGGGTTTTGGGGCAGGTTATTTCTTTTTAAACTTTTTACATAAAGGAGAACCTTTCAGGCTCTTTAGTTCAGGGTTTATACCTTTATATAACATAGCCATATCATTTAAGGTAGGCTCGGGACTTTTTATCATTGTTGTTATCATGACGATGTTTAGGATTGTTCAAAAGGAAGAGAAAAAATGAGCGTCTATTTTTTGTGTCTTGTGCTTTTTTGCGTAGGGCTTTATTGTGTGCTTAGAAAGCGGAACCTGATAAAGATAATTATAGGCATAGCCATAATAGAATATGCGGTGAATCTATTCTTTGTCCTGGTAGGCTACAGGATGAATGGCCGTGCGCCTATAGACTCTCCGGGCCAGTCTATTGTTAATATGGTAGACCCATTGCCTCAGGCGCTTGTCTTGACAGCTATTGTTATAGGCCTTGCAGTAACTGCCTTGATCGCCTCTATTGCAATGAGGGTATATGAAAAATACGGGACATTTGATATTACAAAGATAAGAAAACTCAAAGGTTAATTTATGCTGCATAACATACTGCCACTATTTATTGTCATCCCGCTGGCCAGCGCCTTTTTAAATTCTCTTCTTGGTAAGAGGATAAGAGGTTTTTCGGATATCCTGTCCGGCGTGGCCACATTTTTACTGGCAGGGTTTTCAATATGGGCTGCATTTTTATTTAGAGAGAGCGGGGTAGTGGTATATAAGGTAGGTGGATGGATCCCCCCCATAGGTATCTCAATGGTCATGGACGGCCTTACGGTATTTATGCTGGTTACCGTCAATGTTATTGCATTTCTAATCAGCATCTATTCTATTGATTATATGGAAAGATATACTGATAAATGGAATTTTTACTGCCTCTTTTTATTGATGGTTAGCGGATTGAACGGCGTTATAATAAGCGGCGACATATTTAATCTATACGTCTTTCTTGAGATTGCAGCCATCTCCAGTTATGCCCTGGTTGCATTTGGTGTCGAAGACGAAGGGCTCGAGGCGTCTTTTAAATACGCCGTGATGGGCACGGTTGCCTCTTCCTTTATATTGCTGGGGATAGTATTTTTGTATAGCCTTACATCCACATTGAATATGGCTGATATGTCAAGGGAGCTGATTGGAAAAGGGCACCCTCATATAGTTTTACTGGTCAGTGCCTTATTTATCATGGGTTTTGGGTTAAAGGCAGCGCTGGTCCCTTTTCATGCCTGGCTTCCTGATGCGCATCCGTCTGCGCCAGCGCCTATCTCAGCAATGCTATCGGGTGTTCTTATTAAAACTCTTGGCATTTATGCCATGGTAAGGATATTCTTCAGTGTCTTGGGTGTAACCCCGCAGATATTGAATGTATTGATGGTGCTGGGTGCCCTATCAATGGTCGTGGGCGTTTGCCTTGCGCTTGGCCAGTGGGACATGAAAAGGCTGTTGGCGTATCATTCTATAAGCCAGATTGGTTATGTGGTGCTCGGGATAGGTTTGGCTACTCCATTGGGGATCATAGGGGGACTCTTTCATTTGTTAAATCATTCTGTCTTTAAGTCTCTTTTATTTTTGAATTCAGGTGCAGTCGAGTATGCTACTGGGACAAGAGACCTGGAGAAGATGGGCGGATTGAGGGAGAGGATGCCGGTTACGGCAAATACCTCACTTGTGGCATCCATGTCTATTTCAGGAGTCCCGCCTTTTAACGGGTTCTGGAGCAAGCTGATTATTATAGCTGCGTGTATTCAGGCGCAGCATTTTGTGTATGCCTTCTGGGCGGTTCTGGCAAGTATCCTGACGCTTTCTTCTTTTATGAAGGTCCAGAGGTATGGCTTTTTTGGAGAGCTGAAGGAGAGGTTGAATCAGGTGAAAGAGGTACCGTTTTTTATGAAGTTTTCTATGATAACATTGGCTGTCTTTTGTCTGGTAGGCGGGTTTCTTTTGACCTACGTTTTCTACAGTGATTTTCTTAAGGTTGCGAAAGATGTAGTCATGAGCGGGCAGGATTATGCCTCGATTGTCTTTGGAGCTATAAGGTGATATGAACGGAGTAAAGAGTAGGATTTTATTATTTATATTAGGATTTATTGCCTGGTGTTTTTTGAACTGGGTGCCTGACTGGCAGCATCTATTGGTAGGTGTTTTTGTAGCGGCATTCGTTGCCTACATGACAGGTGACTTCTTTATAAGAAGGCCTCAGCTTGTAATGCACCCACAGAGGTACCTCTGGTTTTTTTATTATGTGCCTATCTTTATCTGGGAATGTTTTAAGGCCAATATAGACGTTGCATACAGGGTTATACATCCTAATCTGCCTGTGCATCCGGGCATAGTAAAGGTCAAAACTAGACTTACCTCGGACACGGCGCTTACTTTTTTAGCAAACTCTATTACCCTTACGCCGGGGACATTGACTGTTGATATAGATAAGGAAAAGGGATTTCTGTATGTCCACTGGATAGAGGTGAGGCACACTGACGTCGAGAATTCAACAAAGGCTATAGTGGAGCGGTTTGAGAAGATATTGAAGAGGATATTCGAATGAGAAGAAAAAGGATTAGTTATTTTATAGGTTTTCTTGCACTTCTTGTGATATTCGCACTAATCTTATTCCGGCCTTTTCCCATACTTTTTTTTCAGGACCTGCCTTTTATAGGGTTTTTAAAAAGGGCATTCTATATCCTGTTATTATCCTGTGGATTGTGTCTGTATCGTATCCTGAAGGGGCCCACTTCTGCTGATAGGGTCATTACTATTGACATGCTGGGTGTTTTAATCGTAGGCTTTTGTGCCATCATGGCTATATCTACCGGCAGGAGCTGGTATATTGATATTGCGATTGCATGGGCACTGCAGAGCTTTATAGCAACCCTTGCGCTTGCTAAATTTTTAGAAGGGAAATCCTTTGATGATTAATATAGTCGGGTTAGTATTTATTTCTATCGGGCTTTTCTTTGATTTTATAGGATGCCTAGGCTTGGTAAGGCTTCCGGATGTTTATAGCCGTCTGCAGGCATCTACCAAGTGTGTAACGCTTGGGACATGCAGTATATTATTTGGTGTTTTTCTTATCCAGGGTTTTACAGCAGGAGGAATTAAGGCCTTGCTCTGCATGGGGTTTTTGCTTTTGACCGCGCCCGTGGCCGGACACGCACTTGCGAGGGCCGCTCACAAGGCAGGGGTAAAGCTCTGGGAGAAAAGCGTGGTAGATAAATATGCAGAGGATGGAAATTAAATCGTATTTCGTATACCGTGCTATGTAGTTCGAAGAAGAGGGCGTACGGTATAGGTACGACGAATGAGAAAGATATGCGATATCCTAAATTACGAGAATTAGCTGAGGCAATTAGGGCATTGATAAAGGGACCTTATACCTCGAGATTCCCTTTTAGGCCACATGTGCCTGAGAAGCGATTCAGGGGGAAACCCGAATACCATAAGGATGGGTGTGTGGGATGCAAGGCCTGTTACGAGGTTTGTCCGGCAGGGTGCATAAAAGTAGAGGATGCTGTCGATGCCAGCCCCCCGATGAGAAGGCTTGATTTACACTATGACAGTTGTATGTTCTGCGGTCAGTGCCAGGCCGCGTGTATTACGCAGGAAGGCATAAAATTATCAGATAAATTCGATCTGGCATTATTTGACAGAAAGGATGCAGTGGAATCTGTTGAAAAAGAATTGGTTTTATGTGAGGTTTGTGGCTGCGTAGTAGGAGCAAAGGAACATCTTGAATGGGTTGCAAAAAAATTGGGCCCTCTTGCATATTCAAGCCCCACTTCATATTTAGCCGCATTAAAGAATTTAAAATTAGAATGTCTCAAGCTTGAGAGAACAAAAGAATTGACTCGCCAGGACCGCATAAAGGTGCTCTGCCCAAAGTGCAGGAGAGAGATTACGCTGGAGACATGATTAGCATATAGCGTATAGTTTTTCTATCCACTATATGCTAATTTTTTGTATGGAATTTCAATAATACACAATCAAAACAGACAACATTGCCTTAACTTTACACTTGAAGCCTTACACTTGAAGCCAGGCTTTAAATGTAAAGTTGCTGCTGCTGGGGCGCAGAAAAACGGTGAAAATCGCATTGATGTTATCGCCGCAAGGTGATTTCCTTCCAAAGGTTTATGGTGGACTTAAAAAATATTCTTAAAGGCAAGGTCGTTATCCTCTGCCTGGGTAATATAGACCGGGCTGATGATGGCCTAGGTCCTTATGTCGCCAGAGCCATAAAGGGTAAGCTTAGGTATGAGGTAATCGATGCCGGTATGACGCCTGAGAATTACACAGGTGTCATAAGGAGGCTGGAGCCGGATACAATTATTCTAATAGATACTATTTATTTTGGAGGAGAAAAGGGAGAGATAAGGTTTTTTTCAGGGGAAGATTTGCATTCCGGAAAGATATCCACCCACGATGTCTCACCCAAGCTCTTAGTAGAATACCTCAGATCCTCGACAAAGGCCAATGTCTATATATTGGGGGTAAATCCAGGTTCGGATAGACTTGGCGGTGGCTTGAGCAGGGAAGTCAAGGATGCGGCGCAAAGAATAGCAACGGCCTTTCTTACAGATAACTTTACGCTTTTGTATGTGTCGCAAAAGTGTAAAGTTATTTGACAATGTAAGGCTCCTATGATAATCTAAATTTATTATGGCTATTATAGAGATGGAATTGAACAAAATCAGGATTGATGAAAACAGGGGGGAACAGGTTATTGTCCTTAAGGAAAAATCAGGAAGCAGGATCCTGCCCATAGTGATAGGGATAATGGAGGTTACCGCAATAAAGATGAAGATAAGCGGAGTAACGCCGCCCCGTCCCATGACGCACGATCTACTCTATGCTACTATAAAAAAGTTAGGAGCAGAACTAAATAAGATAATCATTACGAAATTAGAACAGAATACATTCTTTGCAAAACTGGTCCTGCAGATAGATGGCAGGATGGAAGAGATAGATGCCAGGCCTAGCGACAGTATAGCAGTGGCAATTCGCGCCAAGGCCCCCATCTTTGTAGAACAAGGGGTCCTGGATAGTATTTCGACCAACCTAGACTAATGACCCAGGATTTTCTCTTACTTGGCCCTTCCCCGCCTTCCCAATGCGAATCATGCTCGAGTGTTTTGTTATCCTGAGTGTTATATCATCCAGGATAGAATAGATACACGGAATGACGATTAGTGTAAGCAGCGTAGCAAAGGTAATGCCCCAGCATATTGTAAGCGCCATGGGGACCAAAAAAGGGTCTCTGCCACCTATGCCATATGCAACGGTTGAGAGCCCTCCTACAGTGGTGATGGTGGTTAGAAGTACCGGTCTCAATCTCAGCTGACCGGCCTTGATTATAGAATTACGCCTGTCCATGCCTTCCCTGCGTAGTTTGTTTATAAAATCCACAAGGACGATAGAATCATTTACAACAATACCATTCAGACCGACTATGCCAAGTATAGCCATGAATGATAATGGCATGCCGTGCACAAGAAAGGCGAATACTACGCCTATGAGCCCGAAAGGTATTGCCAGCATTATTATTAAGGGCTGGACAATAGATTTGAAGGCAGAGGCCAGGATGAGGTATATTATGAGAAAGGCATAGAAAAAGGCCCTTAGGAGACTTTTTAATGAATCAACAGTTTCTTCCTGTTCGCCTCCGTATTTTATAGAATAGCCCATATAGCTTTGTGGCAGGTCTTTAAATCTTTTCTCCAGCATATGGTTTACCTTTAAGGACGTAGTTTTGTCAGTGTCTACATTGCACGAGGCAGTTACCACGCGTTTCCCATCAAGGTGATGGATGGTTGTGGTGCCGGGCACCTTTTCTATTGTTGCTACATTCTTGAGAGGGATCAACTTACCGAATCTGTTGCGGACAAGGATATCTTTAAAGACATCGATATTGTCTGAAACCTTTTTAGGAAACATAATGGTGACGTCTGTTTCTTCTTCTGCCTTAACGGGTTTTATCTTTGTGGCAATAGCCCCTTCAAAGACCGCCCTCACGGTGCCGGCTATCTGCGCGACATTTAAACCTGCAAGCGTAGCCTTATTATTATCAACCTTTACTCGTATCTCTTCCTTTCCCGGTTTGTGATCCCATGTTATATCTGTTGTCCCCTTTATGGTCCTGAGATAACCCATATATTTTTTGGCAATAATATCAAGTGTCTTGAATCTCTCTCCCCGTATGCCTACCTCTACGGGTTTTCCTACAGGCGGACCAGACTGAGGCTTATCGAACCTGAGTTCAGTAAATCCCTTGATACCCTTTGTTTTTTTTCTAAGGGAGGCTATTATCTCGTCAGCATTTCTCCTTCTGTCCTGTTTGGGTGTAAGATAGACAGCTATCTGTACGAGATGGCTTGCCTGCCCGGCAAAAGGGTCGTTGCGGTTCTCTGCTATCCGACCTACAGAGGTTACAAATGACTCCATTTCGTTTGGCGGTATGGTGGAGACGATTTCTTCCACAGGCGCTATGAGTTTGTTGGTTTTTTCCAGGGGTGTTCCTATGGGGGCCTCGCCCTTTATGAAGAAATAGTTGATACCTGCACTAGGGAATAATACGAATTTTATTACACCAAGGGCTAAAAAACTGCATACTATAAGTGTTAATGTAACCCCGGCGAGGACCCTGTATTTTCTTCGTATAGCAGTAGTTACGACCTTGGTGTAGAAGTTAACCAGGTTTTTGAACCACGGCATTTCCTTTGAAATATTCATTGGCCTCCCCAGGTTGTCGTATTTTATCTTGACGAAATCAGCCAGATGGCTTGGTAATATTATAAGCGCTTCTCCGAGAGAAGCCATAAGTGCTATGATCAGGACGGTCGGTATATTTTTTATGAATCTTCCTATAATGCCTGACATAAATAAAAGGGGAGAGAATGCAGCTATAGTGGTAAAGACAGCAGTTACAACGGGCATCGTGACCTCTTCGGTCCCTTTGACGGCCGCTTCTCTAACCGGCATACCCTGTTCCATATGACGATATACGTTCTCAGCCACTATTATGCCGTCGTCTACTAACATACCGAGGACAATGATGAGCCCAAACATGCTTATAAGATTTATGGTGATCCCCATCACCCCCATTACTATAAAGGTAGTGAAGAATGCTATGGGTATGCCGAGCAGTGTCATAAAGGCTATTCTTTTCTGTAAAAATAGAAGGAGCGAGAAGGTGACGAGGATTAGACTGGCCCAGCCATTATTTTTAAGGACATTAAGCCGCCTTCTTGTAAGAAACGAATAGTCATTTACATATGAGATATTTAGTTTATCCGGGCAGCGTCTCAGAAAGTCGTTGGAGATTTTTTTTATTTTATTCACGATGGTTATGGCATCCCCGGATTGTTTTTTCATGACTATGAGATTGATAGAACGTGTACCAAGGGTCTTGTAGATTACGTTTTCTTTTTTAAAGGTATCCTTTATCTTTGCTATACCTCTTATCCTGAGCCAGTTTCCGGAATCATTTGCCCTGATTATTACATCTCCGACCTCTTTCGGCGTAGTAAATTCACCTGTTGTCCTGATACTGTATTCAGTGTTCTGTGTATTGATTTCACCTGCCGGTATACTTATGTTACGGGTTGAAAGCGCCTGTTTGATCTCATCGAAAGAGACATAGTCTTTCTGCATCTTTTTGGGGTCCACGAGGACACGGATCTCCCTGTCGCGATAACCGGATTTTTTTATACTGGCAACGCCTTTTATATCCCCAAGTATATCCTCAAGCGTATCGCTGTAGTATTGCAATTTTTTTTCACTCATATCCCCTGAGAGGGATACCTCGATTATAGGATATTGCTTTGTGGTTATCTCTGTCACAACAGGGTCTTCGTATATATCCTTGGGCAGGTCCTTTACCCTGTCTACGGCCCTCTGGATATCCCTTACGACATTTTGTTTATTCCGTTCATCGGGATCAATCTTGACTTGTATAAGGGAAGTTCCCGAAGAAGAGGATGAGCGTATTTCCTTTATACCGTCTACGTCCTTGAGTTCTTTTTCTATAGGGACGGTAATGAGTTTTTCGACATCCAGAGGCGTAGCCCCGGGATAGACGGTAGTAACAGTTACCCTGTCGAAGTTGACATTGGGGAAGACCTCCCTATTCATGCCGAATAACACTATAATCCCGGATATGATAATAATGACCGAGATGAGATTTATAAAAAGGGATTGTCTTACGCTAAAGCGTGGCAGACTCATGAGATTTCCTCTTGTCTCTTTGAACCATGTGTTCGAGGTTAAACCTCGAACACAGCTGAACATGTAATAGTATGTTTAGTCAAGGCCTATATTTTTAAGATAACTATCCTCAGCGCCCATTAATTCTACTATTGAGACAGTGTAGTTAAAGTATGCCTTCTGGGTAGCAAGTTCTGCCTTTAATAGGTCTTCCTGGTAACTTATCAAGGTGTATGAATTCGTCCTGCCATATTTAAACCTTTGTTCTTCCAGATGCAGTTTTCCCTTTTGGAGGTTTTCGATACGTTTCATATGAGAAATATTTAGCTTGTTTACGCAGACGTCTCTGAACCTTTCTTCGATATTTGAGACGATCCCTCGTTCCACCTTACCCAGGTTTATAATCGCCCTTGCCTTTTCAAGCCTTGCCTTTTCATATCCGCTCCTGGCTGCATTGTTCTCAAGGGGGTATTTAAATTCTATGCCTATGGAGTATTCTCGATTTGAATCTCCCGGGATATCTTCTATTGCCCTGTAATATTTTGAATCGATTCCATTTCTGGCAAAGGTCGCCTTGAGGTCTATCTCCGGAAAACGGGAGCTGGTCTTCATCCTCAGTTTCACCTTCGTTCTTTCTATGTCGTTTTTTGCGGATATATAGTCACGTCTGTATTCAAAGGCCTTACGCATGCTCTCTATAAGAGAGGTATTAAAGACAAGGCCTGGAAAGGATTCGGTAGGAAAGAGCCTTGTCTCACTGCCTAGATTCAATTCAAGGGCCAGGTTTTCTTCGGCTGTTTTCTCATTGTTCGATGCCATTAAAAGTTCACTCGATCTTACGTGCATATTTGCCTCAGCTGCAAGGACATCGCCTGTTTCAACAAGCCCTATCTTTAACTCTTTGCGGTATTGGTTAAAAAGACGTATGGCCTTTTTCAACATCTCCTTTTTGATATTGAATTCTTTCCTGGCAAGCACTAGTTCCCAGTATGCCTTTTCAGCAGATATCATGGCATTCTCGATTTTTATGTACGAATCCAGTTTAGCATTTTTAATCTCCCATTTAACCAGTTCTATATTGCCGCGGTCAATAAGGCCGAAGAAGTTTTTACCTATTGGCTGAGTCAGGTTTATTTCCAACTGGGATTCGTGATAGGGATTCATGGAGACGTAAGGGGAGTCTGTCCATTCGCGTTTATTCGTAAAGTCTATGTTTATATCGGTTCCACTCGTCAGTTTTTTATTAAGGCCTATATTATAGTGATTTGTCAGATTTTTTGTGCCATATAAGGATGAGACAGGTGTTCTTTGGTCGTCTGTATAGTCTATTTCTCCGTTCAATATGGTATCAAAGACTGCTTCCTTGTAACCTAGCTCAGTGTCCTTTATCCTTGAATCAAGCCCTGCAAGTTTAATCTCGAGGTTATTGTTTATGGCGATAAGTCTTGCCTCTTCTATTGAGATAGATAAGGTGTCTTTCTCTGATCCCTGCGAAAGGGCCTGTCGAGAGAATGAGAGTATAAGGATTATTATAAAGACAGTTAACAGGCGCTTCATATCTAAGCGTTTCATGTTAGTCTTCTTTCCCCGAGAGGACTACGACAATCTTTTTTATTATGTTAAGATATTGCTGCTGTTCCCGGGGGGTGAGGTGGACAAGGATATTTTTCCATCTCTTTCTCACTGTATCAAGAAATCCCTGGACGTTCCTTTCACCCTTTTTTGTAAGCGACACCATGACAACTCGTCTATCCTCCGGATCTGCGCCCCTTTTTATATAGCCGGCCTTTACTAACCTGTCTATCAGGCCTGTTGCAGTAGGAGGGGAGATCTTTCGTTCCTTGGACAGGGTCTTGAGCTTGCACTGGCGGTGGTCATGGATCGTGACAAGCATTATCATCTGGGCGCTTGTGATGTTACTCTTTGAGAGAAAATTACTGTGTGCGCCTTTCATGAGCTTGGGCAGCATTATGGTGATCTCGTTCGTTATTGCGTCTATGATAGACATAGGCACCCCCATTTTTATTTAGTTTGCCTAACTAAATATTAGCATACCAAACTATATTTGTCAAGGCTGGTTTTTTTCGCAGCCTTTCGGCTGCTACCCCGTTTTCGGATACTAATCCGTAACATAAGAGGGTAGCGGTACTTAGTAGATTATGAGGCCTTTTTGTTTAAGGCCCTTCATGTCTTTAGGGCTGGGCTGGGTGTGGAGGGTCCGGGTTGTTACACCTTCTTGCGTAGCCTGTTCAACGGTCTGTCCTGCAGGGGCCTCTCCAGGTTTGATAGAATCCAGGGGGAGGTCTTTTAACATTACGGCAGGGAATCGTTCTTTTTCACCTTTAGCGGCCTTCTTCTTTGGAGTGCCGGATATGCCTTTTTTTGAGGAGATTGTTTCTTTGCTTTCTCTAATGTTGGCCACTGGGATACCAATAGGAGGTTTAGAAACGCGATTTCGCTTTTTCATCGCTACTGTTCCTTTGGCGGCTAAGGGGGATTTCTTTTGGCCGTGCCTCATAAAGATAACCAGGCCGGCGGCCAGTAATATTAAAGCTAAAACGATGGCTATATTTAATTCGAGATTTTTTTTATCCATAGTTTATTCTTCCTTCCATGAGACAATGACATAATCCCCTGTGCTGGGGTAGAATGGGGGAGGGTTGGTCCCTAACCTTGAATCATACTGATAATCTTTGGTATAACCGCTGACCTTGGTATTTGTGCTGGGATTAAAGGTGCCCACTGGTCCGCGTTCATCCTGGATAAGCCCACCATAAACCGTCAATGTCCCTTTTGCCGGGGCCTGCCACCAATCTTCTACTGTAAATGAATCTCCGAGGGCCATTATGCTGGCGTTTATTTCTAGGTTTTGCGGCGCGCTTTGACTGATTATTACATCCCTTTCTGAGATCAAACCCAGGGTATCTGTTGAGTCCGGGTTTATGCGGGGATTGGAATTATAGGTAATATTGTTCGGGATAATGATATCTCTATTCGTCCCTACGCTTAATCTGCCATTTAAGACACCTGAGATAGTAAGGTCTCCGCCCTCAACAAATAATGCGCCGTTTGAAGGCAATGGTATATTTTTATTTACCCATCCCTTCTGTGGATTTGTGACATCTATGGTCCCGTCGTTTTTCAATATAATAGTTGTCGAGCCGGTTAGCTTAAGGCCATCTTGAACAGCAGCGGTATGTAGATCCAGGGCCTTGCTGGGAAAGGGTGCACTGCCCACATCTAATTGCAGGCCTTCCTGGAAATCAGGATTATCATAGGGGGGATTAGATGCAGCTGTGCTGTTTATAGGCCAGCCTCCGTTCATATAGGTAATGAAATCATCATTGCTTTTAACCGGGCTGTGAGAGCTGGGATCGCTGAATACAGGATCACCAGATACATGGAAATGGTCATTTGTCTGTAATGGCCCGCCCATAGAGTCCCCTGTTACGAACCATACAGGCAACCTCCACCACCACCAGCGGAAATGCTCTGTTTTTGTAAAATAGAGATAACGTGCAAAGGTATCTGGCTGTAATTCAGCTCGGACCGTTCGTTGATTGTCCCCAGCAGAACCTATAGATATAATCTCCCATGTAGAGGAAGAATCCATCCTCTGCCATGTAGAATTATAAGTGCCTATGTTACCCAGGGAGGCGGAGTGTTGACCGGATAAATTTTTATTGCGCATGCGATCAAGGGCATAATCCACACCCGCCTCTGCAAGATAGAATGCCTGGGTAGAGTTCTCTTGACGTTGTGCAATCCTCATCTCACTGATGCTCCTAGAGACAAAGGCCGCCCCCAGGATGGTAAGTACTGCTATTACCATGTATGAGGCGATCAGGATAATACCTTTTCTATTCTTTAAAAAAATCATCTCAATTCCTTAGCGTTAGCTGGGAGGTTAGCTTTGCCCTTAAAGTATGCCCGAATACGGTATTCCTCTGCGTCGTGAGCGTTATGTATATAACGTTTCCTCCAGAAAGAGAGAACCGGATGTTTCCGATGTCATTGGCCAGGATAGTGGGCGATTGTCCCTGAATCGTCCTTTGCAATTGGGAGTTAACAACCGTATATTTTATCTTGTTTCCCCAGACAGTGAATGGATACTCAGCACTTAGATTAACGGAGCCAGCTTCCCTTAATTCGGTAACTATCTTATCCATTGCCTTTCTTGCTTCCTGTTGGACTACAATCTGGACATCACCCGTCTTGAAAGAAGTTTGGCCCATATTCAAAACCCCATAAGTTGCTCCCATGATAGCCGAAAATATTACCAGCACAATCATCAATTCAACAAGCGTAAATCCTTTCACCTCGTATTTAGACTTCCTGTTCTTATCGGTTACTCTAGATGGATGCGAGAATCTTTTAATATTTCGTACGGCCTTCATGCCCTACCTCTCAGTTAAGAGCGTGATTAGCTGAGTGCTTCTGGCCCTGGATTTTTCTGTCCAGCTAACCGTAATAAGGATCTCTAAAGGGTTCGCTGATATCCCTGAAGGATAAGCTACAGCTACACTTTCACTATCAAGACTGTTGCAGCCACCGCCATTGGGAGGGTCTTGAGCGGCCCAGCTTGTCCAATCCTCCTGTGTAATGTTAGAGGGTATATTGCGGTCGCGGATCTCTTCAGCTACACACTGAGCGTCATTTACAGCAATGGTAAGGTCCCTTGCGCCTTCATTCAACCTGAAACAGCCCACATAAGCTGCTATGAGCCCTACGAGCGCAATGACCAGTACGGTCGAAGCTATCATCAATTCTAACAGCGAAAATCCGCCTCTTTTTCTGCATATATGCCATATCATATCTATAGTTTATAGGAGGATAGTGAGAATTACAAGAAATTTTATATGATGATTTTTCTTGCATTATTCGTCCTTTATTGATAAGATTTTATAAAAATCAAAGACAATGAAAAACCAAGGACATCAGAATAAGGAAACCGAATATATAGAACGAAGAAGATACATCAGGCTGGATGTGGTATTCCCTGTAGAATTCCAGTTTTTAGACCAGGAAACAGGCGGGTCTATAAGTGATATAAAACAGGGTTTTACCAGAGATGTCGGAAAGGGCGGTATCTGTCTGGAGGTCAATAATATAGAGGAGGGGTTTGAACAGATATTGAGAAAGAAGGATGCCAGATTGGATATCAGGATGCATATCCCGCTTGGCCGCAGAGAGGTAAAGGCTGTAGCAGCTATAGCATGGCACAAGAAGATAAAGGCCGGCTACCCAAATAAATACATAATAGGTCTTTCGTTTCTCCAAATAGACCCAAAGGATAAGAGCAGGATATATTTTCATGCCAAAAGGATATCCTTGACCCCTAAGATTGTTTCAATCCTGGTTTTGTTTTTAGCGGCGGGCCTCCTCTATTTTTATACATCAGATTTTAGCTTAAGGAGAGAGAATAGAAGATTGGTGCAGCAGCTTGTAGGGCTTTCGAGTAAAAGATCAAAGCTTGAAAAGAGCATACTTCAGTTGGATAGCGAACATAAAGAGGCAAGGCAAAGGCTTATGGAAGATGAGAAGAAGATTGAGGAATACAAGGGCAAGGCCAGGGAATTAAGGAAGCTGGCTATCGAGCTCAAGAAAAAAGATGAACTCCTGCAATACCTTCAACAGGACAGGGCCAAGGGCAAGGAAAGGCTCAAAGAAATGCTTCTTGAAAAGCAAAAGATACTTGGCAAATCGCAGTTTCTCACGAAAGAGGCTGAGTATTTAAAGCAGAGGATTTCCATACTTTCAAAGAATAAGGTCTCCGCAGAAGACCGTTTAAAGAAACTTATCTCTTCATTCGAGGGCGTAGAAGAAAAGGGAATATCCAGTATGTATAAATGGATAGAGAATCATCAAAACAAGATTACAGGCCTGGTGGTGAGCTATGAAGGGGATAAGGCCCTGGAAGACTGGGCATTTACCTATGATCAGTCTCTTGCAGCACAGTGTTTTATTTTAATGGGGAACCAAAAAAGGGCCCAGAATATCCTGGATTTTTATAAAGAAAAGGCCAAAAAGGTATATGGCGGTTATGTCAATGCCTACGATGCCTATACAGGCCTGCCGGTGGAATACAATGTGCATGTCGGACCTAATGTATGGCTTGGCATAGCAGCCCTGCAGTATTCCAGTAGATTTAATGACGAAGAGTACCTTTCGCTCGCTGAGGATATAGGCGGATGGTTGATACGTTTACAGGGAGAGGACGAGGAATTCGGGTTAAGGGGAGGGCCTAAGTTTAACTGGTATAGCACCGAGCACAACCTCGATGCCTTTGCATTTTTTGGTATGCTGTATAAACTTACCGGCAATGAAGACTATCTTACAGCGCAGAAGAGAACACTTGCGTGGCTCAAGAAAAATGCTTATAACAAGAAAGAAGGTAGATTAAACAGAGGAAAGGGAGATGCTACTATTGCGACAGATACATTTGCATGGGCCATTGCGGCTATTGGTCCCGGGCTTCTTAAAGAGATGGGCATGGATCCTGACCAGATTATGGATTTTGCAGAGACAAACTGTGTCGTTAATACATACTATACAAGGCCTGACGGTACACAGCTCAAGATTACAGGTTTTGATTTCGGTAAATATCAACACCTGCCGAGGGGCGGTATAGTATCAACGGAATGGACTGCCCAGATGGTGGTGACCCTCAGGATAATGTCGGCCTACCATAGAGAGAAGAATGATTTTCAGAAAGCAGATTATTACAAAAAAAAGGCAGAATTCTATTTTTCTGAACTGCAAAAGATGGTTATAGTAAGTCCTTCAAGGATAGGCCAGGGAGAAGGATGTCTGCCATATGCCAGCCAGGATAATGCCGATACAGGCCATGGTTGGAGAGCGCCAAATGGTTCAAGGACAGGTTCTACATCCGCTACCGTCTATACGATCTTTGCCAAGCACAACTACAATCCCCTCATGCTTAGATGAAGACCCCTCTCATTAAAAATAGAATAATATTAGTTCTGGTGATAGTCGTTATAGCCATTGCATTCTCTGTATCCAGATCTTTGAGACGGACAGGGTTCAGGCCGCTGGATGGCGTATATGTCTCACGCGTAATCGATGGAGATACAATAAAGCTTTCAAATGGCATGTATGTAAGATATATAGGGATAGATACACCTGAGATCCGCGAAAGAAAAGGCAATGGATGGATTTACAACCCCATGCCCTATTCCGAAGATGCAAAGGCCTTTAATCAAAGGCTTGTGGGTGGGAGGTGGGTGAGATTAGAGTTTGACGTCCAGAAAAAAGATAGATACAATCGCCTTCTTGCCTATGTTTATACAGGGGATAAGATGGTGAATATGGAGATGGTTAGGGCAGGCTATGCGATGATATATACCTATCCGCCTAATGTAAAATATACAGACAGATTACTGGATGCCCAGAGAGATGCCAGGGAACACACAAGAGGGCTGTGGAGCAGTCTATCTACGGATGTGATATCTGCCTCTGAAACCAGTAAGAACATAGGATTGATAAAGATGGTAGAGGCAAGAGTCCTTGATACATACCTTTCTAGACGAGTCCTGATATTAGATTGCGTGGATAATTTTAAAGTCGTTATATTCAAGGATAATCTGGCCTATTTTCCCAAAGAGATTTTACGCTCACCTGATAATTATTTTAAACATAAAACCATAAGGGTTTACGGCGTGATTAAAAACTATAAAGGTTCACCTGAGATAATAGCCAATAGCCCTTCCCAATTAGAGGTCTTTTAGTGTAATGCAACACATTCAAATTAAAGGAGTAGTATAAATATAATTATTGATCCCAAAAAATCTTGACTATTGTATTTCCGGACAGTATAATCTAAGAAAGATATGCATAGAGATAGAGGTATACAAATAGTAAAATTAATAACAAGATTTATCTTTTTTATCTCTCCTGCCTTTGGCTCCTCGCTTAGGATAGAAAGCCTTACCAAGGCCTATAATTTAAGGGTATGTTTGTCTAAATAAGAAACCTGTAGTTTTATGTAAGGGTGGAAATAGCTTACAACAAAAAAGGGGAGGGCAAATGACAAGAAAAAAAAGAAGGGCCAAACAAAAGAAAAAGAGAAAAGGCAAGCGCCATGCGAAGAAATAAGCATCGCAGCAATAGAGACCTATCCTCATCCCTATCTTCCGGGAGGATGCCTAAAAAGCGAATCGGAGTGCTTACAGGAGGTGGTGATTGTCCCGGGCTTAATGCGGCTATAAGAGCGGTTACAAAAACAGCTATCCTGCATTACGGAATGGAGGTCCTTGGTATAAAGGACGGCTATCTAGGCCTTATAGAAAATAGATATACCACTTTATCCTATGAAGATGTCTCAGGTATCCTTACTGAAGGCGGGACATTGCTCGGTTCTTCCAATAAGGCAAATCCTTTTGGATATCCTTCTCCGTCCGGTAAACTGAGGGATCTATCCGGTGCAGTATTGGAGAATGTTAAGATGATGGAACTCGATGGCCTGGTTTGTATCGGAGGGGATGGCACCCTTACAGTCGCTTACAAGCTTTATAAAAAAGGTTTAAGGTTAGTAGGCATCCCGAAGACTATAGATAATGATTTAGGCGCTACCGACGTCACAATAGGTTTTGATTCGGCCGTGATAACGGCCACTGAGGCCATTGATAAACTTCACACGACAGCTCAATCTCACCACAGGGTAATGGTGATCGAGGTGATGGGCAGGTATGCAGGCTGGCTCGGTCTTTATGCCGGCATGGCAGGCGGCGGGGATATTATTATAATACCTGAGATACCTTATGACATTGATAAGGTCTGCAAAAGGGTTACAGAAAGACATAAATCAGGTAAGAGGTTTAGCATTGTTGTTATAAGTGAAGGCGCCAGGCCGAAGGGCGGTAATATGGTTGTGAAGAAGATTGTAAAGGATTCTGCTGAACCTGTTCGTTTAGGCGGGATAGGGAACAAGATAGCCAGTGATATTGAAAATCTCACGGGTCTTGAGACAAGGGTGACTGTTCTCGGCCATCTTCAGAGGGGAGGTTCTCCTTCGCCTTTTGACAGGATGCTTGCAACTCGTTTAGGCACATTTGCCTGCGGCCTGTTAGCACGGGGAAAATTTGGGCGGATGGCGGCCTTAAAGGGCCAGGATATAAGGGCGGTTGAACTGAAAGATGCGGTTAGATCTATTAGGAGGGTGAGTCGTAGCCATCCTATTATAAAATCCGGCCTAGCCGTAGGCACGTCGTTTGGCATTTGACTTGACACGGCATGGTTTATGATATAAAATATAAAAAGCAACTGAAACGAGCTTTTTACGGCAGCTCGGTGACCTTGTCGGAGAGGTTGGTTGCTTTTAAACCTTGCATCCTTTTACAGGATGCAAGGTTTTTTTATATTCTGATGGAGGAAATAGATAATTAAATTCTTGACACAAATAATGCCATGTGATAGCTTGAATGAGATTCTGTTAAAGAATAAAAAAGAGAGACAGCGATGATAAAAGAGTTGCTATTTTTGTTATTAGGGGGCCTTGGTTTTTTCTTTTTTGGGATGCGGATTATGTCCGAAGGCCTAAAAAAGATAGCAGGTGAGCGGCTGAAGGCCATATTGCATACGGTTACAAAGCTTCCTATTATAGGCGTAGCCGTAGGCGCATTGGTTACATGCCTTATTCAGTCTTCTAGCGCGACAAGTGTTATGGTAGTAGGGTTTGTAAATGCAGGGCTCCTGACATTAAGGCATGCCATCAGTGTCATAATGGGCGCTAATATCGGAACAACCTTTACTGCCTGGCTTGTCTCTTCCATGTCGGTTTTTAAGGTTACGGATTATGCCCTCCCTTTTGTCGCCATTGGTTTTGCGGTAAATACCTTTGGCAGGACAAAAAACGCAAGATTCTGGGGGCAGGTTCTTCTGGGGTTTGGTATCTTATTTATCGGATTGGGTTTTATGAAAGATGCCTTTGAACCCTTAAAGAACACACAACACGTCAAGGATATATTTGTTATGTTCAGTAGAAATCCTCTATTAGGGGTCTTGGTGGGCCTGCTTTTTACCGTATTATTGCAGAGCTCCAGTGCTACCATAGCCATTGTTCAGGTGCTGGCATTTAATGGCGTTATAAGTTTTCCCGCAGCCATACCTCTGATATTAGGAGATAATATCGGGACAACAATTACCGCACAGCTGGCAGCTGTAGGCACAAATCTTACTGCACGGCGCACCGCCATGTTTCATACCTTATTTAATGTTATCGGAGTTGGATATATGCTATTTTTTGTTTATAACGGGTGGTTTGTGAGATTTGTAGATTTTATTATCCCTGGCTCTATCACCCTTAGGAATGTCATGTTTTACATAGCAGTTTCTCACAGCCTGTTCAATGTTACTAATACGTTTCTCTTCTTGCCGTTTATCGGAGGGTTAGAAAGATTATGCATATGGTTGGTTCCAAAGAAAAAAGGCGCCGTTGAAATGGAGCCTCAATATCTGGAGAGGCATTTATTGAATACCCCGGCCATAGCAATAGAGCAGGCCCGCAGGGAAACTGCCCGTATGCTTGGCGTAGCATCTGAATCTGTTTCGATCGCCGCAAGGAGTTTTCTCGAAAATTCTATCAACAGATTGAAGATGGTCCCCGAGCTTGAACAGACAGTTGATAACCTTCAGTCAGAGATAACCCAGTATCTCGTAGAACTCTCACAAAGAGACCTTTCAGACAGCGAATCTGAATCATTACCGGTCCTGATACATAGTGTTAATGATGTTGAAAGAGTAGGGGATCACTCTGAAAATATAGTTGAACTTGTAGAGCGCAGGGTAGAAAAAAAGCTGCCTTTTACAGATGATGCAATAAAAGAATTAAGATTGATGTGGGATGAACTTTACACTATGATGATAGAGGCGCAGACTGCATTGCGAAAGAGTGATTTCAAGATTGCAAAGAGCGTGCTTGCAAGGGAAGATCGCATAAACCATCTACAGGTCAAGCTTAAAAAGGCACACGTTAATCGTTTGAACCAGCGCAGGTGTGACTTTAAATCTGGTATTGTATTCCTGGATTTTGTCGACAACCTCGAGAAGATAGGAGACCATCTGGCAAATATAGCTCAGGGTGTCATTGGAGAGATGCGCTGGCAGCTCCAAACAAAGTTTGAAAAAGTATCGTAAGTAAATAGTAAATAAATAGTAAATAAGTAAATAGGGACGTCCTATTTGGGGACACCCTATGATATTAGAACGCTAGGAGGTTTTTTATAGGTTGTCCCTTAATAGGACGTCTCCAAATCCCCCAGATTTATCGCCCTTCGACGCGCTCCGCTTACTCAGGACTACCGATGGGTCGTCCTCTTGCAGTGACAGCAGGAAAGACTATTGAAAATCTCTCAAGGATACCACCTAGCTATCCCGGTTTTTCTTTTATAATATAGCAGATGAATTATTCCCGCGAACAAATGTTATCCATGTTAAAACGATATTGGGGCTATACGTCTTTTCGCCCCTTACAGGAAGAAACTATTCTCTCTATCCTCGAGGGCAGAGAAAGCCTCACGGTCTTGCCCACAGGCGGAGGAAAATCTCTTTGTTTTCAATTGCCCGCCCTTATTAAAGATGGTATGGCGGTTGTAATATCTCCTCTTATCTCTCTCATGAAAGACCAGGTGGACGCGTTAAAGGACATGGGGATAGAGGCAGAATATCTAAATTCCAGCTTATCCCAGAAAGAACAAAGAGAGATAGTAGGTTTAATTCACAGTCAAAAGATAAAACTTCTTTATATCTCACCGGAGCGTCTGCAGAACGAAGAGACTGTTCACCTTTTAAAATCGGTTCCCCTTTCCTTTTTTGTGATAGATGAGGCCCATTGCATAAGCCACTGGGGGCATGATTTCAGGCCCGAATACCGCAATCTCAGGATTATCACGAAAACATT
>CAJVXD010000003.1 GCA_913009675.1 uncultured bacterium
GCTACCTACTCTAGCTAGTGTCTAGCTATATTATTTTTTTTTTTTTTTTAATGATACGGCGACCACCGAGATCTACACTCTTTCCCTACACGACGCTCTTCCGATCTTGATTATATATTTCGCAAAATAAACAAGCCTTCAACACCCTGCTGCCCGGCTTGACAGACGAGCAAGGCTCGTAACAGTAAAAGCCACGTCCGTAAGGACCTGGGAATCTACGCTATAATCTTTCCTTACGGCTTATAGCTTAGAACTAAGGAGCCATACATGGCTTTTATAGTAGTTGGCACAAGCCATAGATATAGTCCTCTCAGGTTAAGAGAGAGGATATCCTTTTCCATGCAGGCGATAGAAAATGCCCTTGGTTTTCTGAAGGAGACAGGGACCCTTAAATCCTGTGTTATCCTTTCTACATGCAATAGGGTGGAGCTTTATGCCTCTACGGATGAACCTGAATCAGGGATAAGCGAGATAGTGCATTTTATTTCCAGATATCATGAGATCGGAAAAAAGGAGCTTTGTCCGTACCTTTATATATATAGAGAGAAAGATGCAGTGAGGCATCTATTCAGGGTTGCTTCAGGATTGGATTCTCTGGTATTAGGGGAGTCTCAGATCTTGGGGCAGGTAAGGTCTGCCTTTCTTGAGGCACAAAAGAGGGCATTCGGTGGATACCTTTTTGACAAGGTATTTAATTCTGCGATTTCATTAGCAGGGAGGCTTCATAGAGAGACACGGATATCAGAAGGAAAGGTCTCTATCGGGAGCGTGGCCATAGATTTTATAAAAGGAGAGACAGGGACCCTCTCCGGCAAAAATATACTGATAATAGGCGTCAGTAAGGTTACAGGCTTAGTCCTCAGGTATCTAAAAAATGAAAGAGACAATGTGGTTTTTATTTCAAACAGGACCTTTGAAAAGGCGAGGGTCCTGGCCTGTCGGATCGGGGCAAGGGCAGTGAGGTTTGACAATCTAAGGCAGTATCTGGGGAAGGCGGATATTGTTATAACGGCTACCAGAAGCCCGCATTTTATTATCGGGGAAGAGCAGTTAAGGGGAGTTGTGAGAGAAAGGCCTCTTCTGATAGTGGATCTGGCATTGCCCAGGGATGTAGATCCTCGCGTAAAGGAGATAAAAGAGATAAAGCTCTTTGGCCTGGAAGAGCTGGGTGCAGCTATCCGCAAAAACAGGGATAAAAGAAGGATCGAGGCTGAGAAGGCCGAAGATATTATAGATAAAGAGGCAGGTATATTATGGGAAGAGCTTTCAGGATTGGGACAAGGACAAGTTTGCTTGCCTTGAGACAGGTAGAGGAGCTCGCCGGGATATTGAGGAAGTCGTATCCGGGGATAAAACTGGATATTGTTAGCATAGATACCGCCGGCGACAAGGATCAAGAAACTCCTATATCAGACATAGAGGGCAGCGATTTTTTCACAGGGGAAATAGACGAGGCGCTTTTAAGGGGAGAGATTGATATTGCATTGCATAGTGCCAAGGATTTGCCGGATGAGTTAAGGCCGGGCCTGGAGGTTATATTTACCACGGAGTCCATTGACCCGTTCGATTGCCTGGTTTCTAAATATGGTTTAAAACTGGACGAACTTCCGCGTGAGGCCAGAATAGGGACGAGCAGTCTTCGTCGCAAGACCCAGCTTAAAGAATACAGGGACGATTTTCAGATCGTTGACATACGAGGGAACATCGGGGAACGTTTAAGATTGATTGATAATAACGAATCACGGATAGATGCCATTGTGATTGCAGCAGCAGGCCTCATCAGGCTGGGGCTGGAAGACAGGATGACCCAGAGGATACCTCTTGAGATCCTGAGACCTCATCCCCTGCAGGGTTCACTTGCAGTAGTAGGCAGGTGGAATGACGTCGAGTCCATAAGGTTCTTTAAGAAGATCGAGAGTCAGCAGGGGGAGTTTCAGGTGAAAAGATGAAGGCCAGTAAGGTTTATTTAATCGGGGCAGGCCCCGGCAGGCCGGATTTGATAACCGTAAGGGGAATGCATATCTTGAAAGAGGCAGATATGGTTATCTATGATTATCTTGTGGATAGCTCTATTCTAAACCAGGTGCGGCCCGGCGCAGAGCTGATCTCTTGTGAGCAGCTCGGAAAGAAAAGGTATCTTGGAAGGTCCTTGATTGCCCAGGGAAAGATAAATGATCTAATGGTAAAAGGGGCAAGGCAGGGAAGACGCGTCGTAAGGCTCAAGAACGGGGATGTATCGATCTTTAGCAGGGCCAGGGAAGAGATAGAGGCGCTTCTAAAGAATAAGATAGGATTTGAGATTGTCCCGGGCGTTACTGCTGCAAGCACAGCAGCAGCCTTTACAGGGGCCATGTTGACAGACAGGGAGTATTCCTCGAGTGCGGTTCTTTTGACAGGCCGCGAATCGAGCCGTAAAAAAAAGACCGGCCTGAACTGGAAGGCTATAGCGTCTTTTAATACCATAGTGATATACATGGGCCTGAATAATCTTCCCCGGCTGGTTAGCAAATTGATAGATTCTGGCAAGTCTGGACAGACACCCGTAGTTGCTGTATCAAAGGCAGGAAATATTACTCAGGATACAGTCAGGGCAAGGTTAGAAGACATTGTTGAGAGAGTAAAGGAAAAGGCCGTCCAGTCGCCGTCGATATTTATTATAGGAGTGACGGCGGGGTTAGAGAGAGATTTCAACTGGCTTAGAAAGAACAAGAGGATTCTGTTTACCGGCCTATCCAAAGAGAGATTTTTTAGCGGAGCCAGCTATTGCCATCTCCCAATGGTCAAGATAGAGCCGCTTGATGACTACAGGGAGTTTGATGACTATCTGAAGGAGATAAGATATTTTGACTGGATAGTCTTTGCAAGCCGTTATGGGGTAGGGTATTTCTTTGAGAGGCTTAGAGGGTTAGGGGGTGATTCGAGATTGCTCGCGAGTGTCAAGATCGCAGCCATAGGGAATTCTACAAGATTGAGGCTGCTTGATTTTGGAATCTCTGCGGACCTCATGCCGAGGAAAGAGTCTTCGGAGGGATTGATCGAAGAATTTCACAAACTTGAACTTATCGGCAAAAGGATATTTTTGCCGCGTTCGGACATCTCTGATAAGGGGTTGGAAAGGGAATTTAAGAAGCTTGGGGCAAGGGTAAATTCGTCTTTTGCCTATAGGAACGTTATGCCCGATGACCTGCCTGATATAGATTTGAATGGATTTGATGAGATCGTATTTACCAGCCCCTCGACAGTAAGGAATTTTAAAAAGAGATATGAGAATGTCCCCCGCAGGGTAAGGATTAGATGTATAGGGGATGTTACATTAAAAGAGGCAGCGAGATGCCGGTTCTTAGACTGAGAAGGTTAAAAAGAGATAGCGCTGCGAGGGATTGGTCCAACCGGACCACACTTCTCTCCAAAGACCTTATTATGCCTTACTTTGTTGTCAGCGGGAAGGATGTTAAGAGGCCCATTAAATCCATGCCCGGGATCAGTCATCTATCAATCGATAGATTAGTCAGGGATATATCCCAGACCAGGGAAAGGGGAATAAAGGCGATCCTTTTATTTGGAATCCCTGAGGTAAAAGACAGATTAGGCTCCGGGGCCTATAAAAAACAGGGGATCGTCCAGAGGGCGGTGAAGGCAGTTAAGAAAAATTTTAAGGACATAATAGCCATAACAGATGTCTGTCTCTGTGGTTATACCTCTCATGGCCACTGCTGTATCATTGGAGAAAACCCGAGACCCGAGACCCGAGACCCGAAATATAGCATAGATTACAAGAGCACCTTAAAGGTTTTGGGAAAGATTGCCCTGTCACATGCAGATGCAGGCGCTGATTTAGTAGCGCCTTCGGCAATGATGGACGGCCAGGTTGGGGCTATCAGGGATACCCTGGATAAAAAAGGGTTTAAAGAGGCAGGTATATTGGCCTATTCAGCCAAATATGCCTCTAATCTCTACTTCCCCTTCCGGGAGGCCATGGCATCCGGCCCGCAATTCGGAGACAGAAAGGCCTACCAGATGGATTATAGGGATTCAGACGAGGCATTGAGAGAGATAGGGCAGGATATTGATGAAGGCGCTGATGTAGTTATGGTGAAGCCGGCGTTGAGCTATCTCGATATTATCTATCGGGCGAAAGAGAAATTTAACATCCCTCTGGCGGCATACAACGTAAGCGGAGAGTATAGCATGGTTAAGGCATATGTTAAGAGCATAGGGTATAGAGCAAAGGGCATAGAGACAGAGAGAAATATTGTTTTAGAGATTCTTACATCTATAAAAAGGGCAGGTGCTGATTTTATTATTAGCTATTATGCGAAAGAGGCAGCGGGATGGTTAAACTAACGAACGGAGAGCTTTTTAAGGAGGCCAAAAAGTTTATCCCCGGAGGGGTCAACAGCCCTGCGAGGTCTTTTAAGGCAGTTGGCGGAAACCCCGTCTTCATAAAGAGGGCATACGGTTCTAAGATCTATGGGGAGTCCGGGAGGAAATTTATTGATTACTGTCTTTCATGGGGCGCATTGATTCTGGGGCATGCCTCTCCCGGGGTTACGGATGCCCTATCCCGAGCTATAAAAAGAGGGACAAGCTTTGGCATGGCTACAAGGTTGGAGATAGAATTGGCAAGATTGATTACAGAGGCCGTGCCTTCGATTGAACAGCTTAGATTGACGAATTCAGGGACAGAGGCAGTTATGGGTGCTATAAGGCTCGCGAGGGCCTATACAAATAAAGATAAGGTTATAAGATTCCAGGGTTCTTATCACGGGCATGCGGATTATCTTCTGGATAGCCCGGCCGGCGTACCGACTGAATTTATGAAGCATACAATCAGCACCCCCTATAATGATATAGGAAAACTCGAAGAGTCGGTAGAAAGATACCGCGGAGATTTAGCGGCGATAATCGTCGAACCTGTGGCAGCCAATTGCGGCGTGATACTGCCTGCACCAGGGTTTCTGCAGACATTAAGGAGCCTTGCCGATAGATATAATTTTATTCTGGTCTTCGACGAGGTCGTCACAGGATTCAGGATTTCCTATAATGGCGCGCAGGGCGTTTTCGGCATAAGGCCTGATCTGACGTGTCTGGGAAAGATTATTGGAGGGGGGTTGCCTGTAGGTGGTTTTGGAGGGAAGAGAAAGATCATGAGACTCCTTGCCCCGGAAGGGGATGTATATCAGGCAGGCACGTTTTCGGGGAACCCCATGACAGTTACAGCGGGCATAACGACTTTGAATATACTGAAAGAGACATCCCCATACAATGACCTGGGAGAAAGAACAAAAAGGCTGTGTGAAGGCATAAGGTTAAAGGCCCAGGGATACGGCATAAGATTACGGATAAACTATATCGATTCTATGTTTAGCCTGTTTTTTGGAGAAGCAGGTCAGGATAGAGGGCTATTCAAAAGATTTTTTCACGGATTATTGAAAAAAGGTATCTATCTTTCTCCGTCCTGCACCGAGGCAAATTTTCTGTCAACGGCACATAGCGACGGAGATATAGAGAAAACCCTGGAAGTAGTTAAAGATAGATTAGGGAAGCTGTAAACCATAAGCCTTAAGCTGTAAAAGAATGTCCATAGCTTAAAGTTAAAAAGGATGGAGGCCAATATGAATGTGTTTATTAACGGTAAAGAGGAGGACCTGCAAGTCGGTATATCTCTAAGCGAACTTCTTGAGCAAAAAAAGATACGGCCCGAGGTCGTTACCGTGGAATTGAACGGCACTATTATAGAAAAGAAGGGATACGGCCAGGCCTTGCTTAAAGAGGGAGATAGGCTGGAGTTCGTATATTATATGGGTGGAGGCGGGGGTCAAGGACCGGCCAGTAGCGTTTTGGAATTGATCGGAAATACGCCTATGGTAAGGCTCAACCGGCTTGTCGAAGGCAATATGGCAGATATCTTAGCCAAGCTTGAATTTTTTAATCCGGGCGGAAGCGTTAAAGACAGGATATGTATCTCAATGGTTGAAGACGCTGAGAAAAAAGGACTCCTCACCAAAGGTTCGACTATAATTGAACCGACAAGCGGGAATACAGGCATAGGCCTGGCTATGATTTCGGCTGTCAGGGGCTATAGATGTATAATTACCATGCCCGAGACGATGAGTCTCGAGAGGATCTATATACTTAAGTCTTTTGGGGCAGAGGTGGTGCTTACCTCCGGTATAGAAGGGATGCGCGGTTCGATTAAAAAGGCAGAAGAACTTTTGAAAAAGATCAAGAATAGTTTTATGCCGCAGCAGTTTAAGAACGAGGCCAATGCGCGCATTCACAGAGAGACTACAGCCAGGGAGATATTGAGTGTTACCGGGGGCAATATCGATGCGTTTGTAGCAGGGGTAGGGACAGGCGGCACGATAACAGGCGTAGGAGAGGTCTTAAAAGAACATAACCCCGAAGTCATAATAGCAGCTGTTGAGCCAAGGGCAAGCGCTGTGTTGTCTGGAAAACCGGCAGGCCCCCATAAGATCCAGGGGATAGGAGCGGGTTTTATCCCGGACGTTCTAAACCGCGATATAATTGACAGGGTGATCCAGGTGGCAGATGGCGACGCATTTAAGACCTCAAGGAGGCTATCAAGGGAAGAGGGGTTGTTTGTCGGTATATCAGCAGGTGCAGCCTGCTGGGCAGCTATTAAGGTTTCCAGGGAATTGGGGGAGGGTAAGAGGGTGGTCGTGGTCTTTCCTGATACAGGCGAGAGGTATTTTTCAATGGAACAATACTTCGAGGCCTGAATACCAGGATAATCGCAATAAGAGATAAAAAGGGAAAAGGTCTATGTTTAAGTTACCTGAAGAGGTAGATGAAGGTTTGAAGAGATATAGGGAATCTTTAGAGGAGAGTCGGGAAGGAAAGATTTCCCCTGCGCGCTTTAAAGGGATCCGTGTGCCGTGGGGGGTATATTCTCACAGGGGGGGTAAACCTTATATGGTGAGGGTAAGGGTCCCTGCAGGATGGATTACGGCCCCACAGATCAAGGCATTGGCCATTGCCTCCGAGAGGTACGGAGACGGGGTCTTACATATTACTACGAGACAGGATATCCAGATACATAACGTAAAGATAGGGGATACCGCAGAGGTTATGGACTACCTGAAACACTTTGATCTATCCCCTCGGGGAGGAGGGGGTAATACTGTAAGAAATGTCATCGCCTGTCCCTACGCCGGAGTCTGCAGGGAAGAATTATTTGACGTAACCGGATATGCCCTCGCCGTCACAGAATACCTTCTCTCTCAGGAGGATTCCTTTAACCTGCCGCGGAAGTTAAAGATAGCCTTCTCCGGCTGCTCAAAGGATTGTGTCGGCGGCCTGGTCAACGACCTGGGGTTTTTTGCAGCACGCAAGGATAACGTAAAGGGGTTTAAGGTATTTATTGGAGGGGGGATGGGTGCTGATTCCAGGGTAGGGAGGTTGCTGGAAGAATTTATACCCGAAGATGAGACGGGCTTCTGCATAACGGCTGTGAAGAATGTTTTTTATAAGAAGGGGGAGAGGAAGAATAGATATCATAATAGGCTGAGATTTTTAATAGAAGACATAGGGCTGGAGGAGTTCAGGGGGTTTTATAGGGAAGAGCTAGAGAGTCTGAGAGAAACAAAACATATTATTTTGAGAAAGATAGACCTTCCCGGGATGGATACAGAAGAAGAAGGGATCCCGAAGGCAGGGAATGCGAGATACAGGGATTTTCTGGAATATAGTGTCCGTCCTCAGAAGCAGAAGGGTTTTTTGAGCGTAGGATTACGTATCCCGAGAGGAGACATATCCTCGAAAACCCTGCTTAAACTTGCAGGGCTGAAAAAGGACTTTCCGACTGTAGGATTCAGGACATCACAGAATCAAAACCTTATCCTTTCATGGGTTAGAGATAGAGAGCTTTACCTGTTGTTTTCGAAGTTGAATGATATCCTGGATGAGTTTTTGTATCCTGACACACTGCTCGATGTTGTTGCATGTAAAGGCGCTTCAACCTGTAACCTGGGTCTTTGTAATACCCCCGGCCTGGCAAAGGAGTTAGAGGGATTAATAAGAAAAGAATTTATCGGCAAAAAGGTATTTAGATACCTGGACATAAAGTTGAACGGTTGTCCGAATGCCTGCGGACATCAACCGATAGGAAAGCTCTCATTTTATGGACTGGCCAGAAAGGTAAATAATAGAGCAGTCCCTTTCTATAGATTCCATTTGGGCGGGAGAAAAGAGATGGAGCGTACCAAACTGGCTGAGGAAGCGGCTGTCATCCCTGCCAGGGCAGTGCCCGGGTTTTTAAAGGAGTTTTTGAAAAAATCCGAGAATAAGATCCGGGACGGGAGAGATGCCTACGGATTCCTTGATAACGATGCGAAGGATCTTGTCAGGGAGATCATGGAGAAATATAGTTATATCCCGTCTTATTCAGAGGATAAGGCATTTTACATAGACTGGGGCAAAGAGAAGGAATTTTCTCTGGCTGGCCTGGGGCCGGGTGAGTGCGGAGCAGGCATCATCGATATGATAGAGTCGGATTTGAACGCCGCAAAAGCGGCCCTTGAAGGATCAGGACGTAATAATCTTGATACCGCGTTGATTAAAAGTGCGTTATTTTATTCTGCCAGGGCCCTTCTGGTGACGAGGGGTTCAGACCCGAAAAGCGAAAAGGATGTATTCGACAGCCTTAAAGAGAGATTTATAAAGGAAGGGATAGTTTCTCCTGTCTATAATGATATAGGAGCGATCTACGCGGGGGTTAAAGAAAAAGTAGATCCGGACGAGAGAAACAAGATATTTATATACGCAAAGGATTTCTCTGAACATATAAACCGGATTTATGAAAATATGGATTCCTCATTTAATTTTCCGGGGGAGAAGGTAGCCCCTGTTCAGGGAGGAGAAAAGAAAAGACAAGGGACGAGCAATGTATTGGACCTGAAGGGCACGCCATGTCCTATAAATTACGTAAAGGCAAAGTTATTTTTGGAGGGGCTTGATTCAGGCGATGAGCTGGAGATATTTCTTGACAGGGGAGAACCCATAGAGAATGTACCCAGGAGCCTGCGAGACGATGGGCATCAGATCTTGAAGATAGAGGACAGAAGTAAGTTTTACAGCGTCCTTGTAAAAAAGAAATGAGAGGTGAAGAATGAGTTTTGTAAAAGGATTAAGATGCAGAGAATGCGGGAGGAAATACCCTAAAGAGGCCTTATATGTGTGCGAGTACTGTTTTGGGCCGTTGGAGGTGGATTATGACTATGAGAAAATAAAAGAGAGACTCTCCAGGGAGACAATAGGATCAAGGCCGAAAAATCTCTGGCGCTACAGGGAGCTTTTACCTATAGATGGGGAGCCGACAGATGGACTTTACTCTGGATTTACTCCGCTGGTAAAAGCTGAAAATCTGGCCAGGGTCCTGGGGGTGGACGAGCTTTATATAAAGGATGATTCAGTAAATCACCCGACGCTTTCTTTTAAAGACAGGGTTGTGGCAGTAGCCCTGTCCAAGGCAAAGGAGTTTGGTTTTGACACAGTCGCCTGTGCATCGACAGGGAACCTGGCCAATTCCGTGGCAGCCCAATCAGCGATAGCAGGACTTGATAGGTATATCTTTATCCCTGCCGATCTTGAGCTTGGCAAGGTTATAGGTACCTTGATATATCACCCCACGCTTATAGCCGTAGAGGGTAACTATGATCAGGTGAATAGACTGTGTTCGGAGATAGCCGCCAGGTATAAATGGGCATTCGTCAATATAAATATACGCCCCTATTATGCCGAAGGTTCGAAGACGTTTGGGTATGAGATAATAGAGCAATTTGGATGGAAGGCCCCGTCGCATATAATCGTGCCATGCGCAGGCGGCTCTCTTATTACAAAGATATGGAAGGGCATAAAAGAATTACGGGATATCGGCTTGATTGATAAATTTGAGACGAAGATCTATGCGGCTCAGGCAAGCGGATGTGCACCTATAGTAACTGCTATAAAAGAAGATTCCGATATAATCAAGCCTGTTAAACCTCAGACCATAGCCAAGTCTCTTGCCATAGGGAATCCTGCTGATGGTGTATATGCTGCAGGCGTTGTGAGAGAATCAGGCGGCACGGCAGAGGACGTTACAGATAGAGAGATAGTGGAGGCGATCAAGCTCCTGGCTTTTACCGAAGGTATTTTTACGGAGACTGCCGGTGGCGTAACCATGGCTACTGCAAAGAAACTCATAGAGCAGAAAAAGATTCCAAGGGATGAATCTATAGTTATATGTATAACAGGCAATGGACTAAAGACGCAGGAGGCAGTGAGTGGAGAGATAGGAAAGGCTGTAAAGATAAGGCCTAACGTAGCCTCATTTGAAGAACATGTTAAGATAAAAGAGAGGAGGTAGGGAATGGCTGTAAAGATAAAGATACCAACCCCGTTACAGAAGCTTACCGGCAACAAGGCAGAATTTATCTCCGAGGGTGGAAACATAAGGGAGCTCATTGAAAATCTTGAAAAGGAATATCCCGGACTCAAAGAAAGACTTTACGACAAGGAAGGGAAACTCCGCAGGTTTATCAATATTTACGTAAACGAGGAAGATGTGCGTTTTTTACAAAGGGACGCAACGCCTCTTAAAGACGGAGACGAGGTTTCTATCATACCGGCTATCGCTGGAGGTGGGAAATGAAGCTGACAGACGAACAGATTGAACGCTATTCCAGACAGATTATTCTGCCTGATGTAGGAGGAAAGGGCCAGGAAAAACTTTTAAAGGGCAGTGTGTTGATTATAGGCGCAGGTGGGTTAGGTTCACCAGCAGCGCTCTATCTTGCCTGTGCCGGAGTCGGGAAAATTGGTATCGTAGATTCAGATAAGGTGGAGTTAAATAATCTTCAGAGACAGATCCTGCACTCTACGGATGATGTAGGGCGTCCAAAGTCAGAATCTGCAAAAGAAAGGCTCAATAATATCAATGGAGACGTAGAAGTCGTCCCTTATCACACGAGGATAACTTCAAAGAATATACTGGATATAATAAAGGGTTATGATATTATTGTAGACGGGTCTGATAACTTCCCTACGAGATACCTGGTGAACGATGCCTGCGTTATTTCAAAGAAACCCTTATCGCACGGCGGGATATTCAGGTTTGACGGACAGGCAATAACAATCCTGCCCGGAGAAAGCGCATGCTACAGATGTCTTTTCCATGAACCTCCTCCTCCTGGTCTTGTCCCGAGTTGTCAGGAGGCGGGGATACTCGGAGCAGTTGCCGGTATAATAGGGGTCATACAGGCAAACGAGGCCCTGAAATATATCCTCGGCATAGGGGAGCTGTTAACAGGAAGCCTGCTGGTCTTTAATGCGCTGGATTCCAGTTTCAGGAAGGTCAAGGTGCCGATGAATCCGGATTGCCCTGTTTGCGGTAAAAACCCTGCCATAACAGAGTTGATAGATTATGAAGAATTTTGTCAAGTGAGGCCCAGGCCCGCCGTAGACGGGTCTGATAGATGAACCTGACCCCTAAAATTGTCTGTTCATTAAAAGGAGGTAAAAAATGCCAAGGGTAATGCTGCACCTTATTTTTTCACAGGATATGATTAAGGAGCCTGTTATATACACCATGGCCAGGGAGTACGATGTGATTCCCAATATCCGGAGGGCAAAGGTTACCGAAGAGATAGGAGAGGTGACCCTGGAACTGAGCGGTACGGAAGAGGCCCTGGAAAAAGGCAGGAGATATCTGGAGGAGAAGGGCGTTAAGGTCGAGCCTGTGGTCGGGGACATAATAGAATAATACAGAGTTTATAACAGGGGTGGATGTTGTTTCAAGGGGCAGGTTTAGTCTGCCCCTTTGTCTTTTAAAAAATCTCTTGACACCACTCTTTAATGATACTAAAATAGTATCATTAAAGAAAGGATGGTGCATGAATTTTATATCACGGGATACTGACTATGGCATAAGGGCCTTGCTTTGTATGGCAGATGCAGATAGAAAGAAAAAAAAGAAGATCGCTACCGTAGGTGAGATTGTTGAAAAAGAAGATCTACCCGAGAGGTTCTTAAGGAGGGTACTTCAAAGGCTGGCCAAAAAAGGCATTCTCCGCTCCTACAAAGGGAAAGACGGCGGATTTTCCTTTCGGAAATTACCCGATGAGATCACCTTGACGGATATTATAGAGGTCTTGCAGGGAAAGATAGACCTTACCAACTGCGTCCTCAAGGGCAAGATTTGCCCGGGTATAAAAAAGTGCGTGCTGAGAAAGAAATTAAAGGACATAGGACGCTTACTAAATAAAGAATTTAAAGGGATAACGATAGCATCGTTATCTTAGAGGGTCACTGTTATGGCAAAACGAAAGATAGTAAAGATAGATGAAGAAAGATGCACCGGGTGTGGGCTCTGTATACCTAATTGTCCTGAAGGCGCCCTTCAGATTATAGAGGGCAAGGCCAGGCTTGTTAAGGAGATATACTGTGATGGTCTTGGGGTCTGTCTTGGCCGTTGCCCGGAAGGGGCTATAACCATAGAAGAAAGAGAGGCCGTTCTATTTAACGAGAAGGCAACAGAAAGACATCTTGAAGACCTGAAGAAAAAAGAGGCGGCAAAGAAAGATCTGGCGTGCGGGTGCCCGGGAACAGCAGCCAGGATGTTGAAGGCTCCGGGCTTCCCTCGGCTTCGCTTCCCTCGTTGCACTCGGGATTTCGCGGGACAGGCAGGGCTGAAGGCCGGGGGGAAGAAAAAGAGTAAGTCAGAACTGATAAACTGGCCGGTTCAATTGATGTTAGTGCCTGTAGAGGCGCCGTATTTAAAGGAGGCGGATTTATTGATTGCGGCGGACTGCGTGGCATTTTCCTATCCTGATTTCCACCAGGATTTTCTTCAAGGCAAGGCGCTGGTTATAGGTTGTCCGAAGCTTGATGCAGCTACGATATACGAGGACAAACTTGCAGAGATTATGAAACATAACAATATAAAAAGTATTACCGTTATGCATATGGAAGTGCCATGTTGTTTCGGCCTTAACCAGATAGTCGGCGAGGCGATGAGATTGTCCGGTAAGAATATCTCCTTGAAGGAAATTACCGTTGGCATCAAGGGGGATATAAAGGAGAATTAGGATGGTTTTTTTTGAGGGGTGCCCGGGTTCGAAGAGGATACGTGAACCTTTTCCCGAGACGATAAAATGCAGATGCGGAGAGGATATAGAGATTTGGTCTGATGAGATTGAGACAGTGTGCCCGCATTGCGGAAAAAAAGCCAGTCGCAGCATGCCGCAATCCTGCCTCGACTGGTGCAAAATGGCCAAAGAATGCATAGGCCCGGGGAAATATACAAAATACACAAAACACAGAGATGTTCGGGGTTAAACCTCGGACAAATAAGCGGGCAGGAGGCCCCTCGTCCACCTCAGGCGGACTCGGGATCAAATTTTGCTTCGCAAAATTCGGGAGGTAAAAATGTTTTGTTATCAGTGTGAACAGACAGCCGGCGGTACGGGATGCACAAAAGTAGGCGTTTGTGGCAAGAATGAGGATATACAAAGTCTCCAGGATACGCTACTCTACGGTTTGAAGGGTATAGCGGCCTATGCCTACCATGCCAGGGAACTTGGGGCAAGAGACGAAGATGTAGATGCATTTATGCATGAGGCGTTGTTTAAGACAATTACAAATGTTAGTTTCGACCTTGATCAGTACATTGATATAGTTTTAAGATGCGGTGAGATAAATATAAAGGTAATGGGACTTTTAGATAAGGCCCATACCACGAGATTTGGAAATCCAGCGCCTACAGAGGTCGAGACAGGCACCAGAAAAGGGCCGGGGATATTGGTAACAGGACATGATCTTTTGGATCTTTATGAGCTTTTAAAGCAGACACAAGGTACCGGGATTAATGTCTATACGCACAGCGAGATGCTTCCTGCGCACGGTTACCCGGAACTTAAGAAATTTAAACATCTTGTGGGAAATTACGGAGGTGCATGGCAGGGACAGAGAAAAGAGTTCAAGGAATTTTCAGGGGCCCTCCTTGCCACTACAAACTGTGTCGTGATACCGCCGGCAAATACATACCTTGATAGGTTGTTTACGATAGGTATTACAGGGATTCCAGGCACTAATCATCTAAAGACAAGGGATTTTAGTCCCCTGATAGAAAAGGCAAGGTCTTTACCAGAGTTACCCGAGGCTCCCGGCAAAGGAATAATGACAGGTTTTCATCATACGGCAGTTTTGGCGTTAGCTGATAAGATAGTAGACGCTGTAAAGTCAGGAAAGATACGGCATTTCTTCCTGATAGGTGGTTGTGATGGCGCAAAACCAGGTCGCAATTATTACACGCAATTCGCAGAAAGCGTTCCAAAGGATTGTGTGATTCTTACGCTCGCATGCGGCAAATACAGATTTAACAAGCTTGATTTCGGAGATATAGACGGCATACCGAGGTTTTTGGACGTAGGACAATGCAATAACGCCTATTCTGCTGTACAGATTGTCGCAGCATTGGCAGATGCCTTTAAAACAGACATAAACGGTCTGCCGTTGACATTGGTCCTGTCCTGGTTCGAGCAAAAAGCAGTTGCAATATTGTTATCTTTATTGTATCTTGGTATCAAGGGCATGTATATCGGGCCTACGCCGCCTGCCTTTATATCCAGGAATGTTTTCAGTATACTCCAGGAGAAGTTTGATCTAAGGCTCATAGGGGATCCCAAGAAGGACCTGGAAACTATATTGAAAAAATAACCTGATTGTGTATGGACCCTAATATTCTACATAACATAGGCTATGGCATGTATATTGCCGCATCCCATAAAGGGGATGTGCTGAACGGCCAGATTGTAAACACGGTCTTTCAGATAACGAGCGAACCGGTGACCATAGCCGTGAGTATAAATAAGAAAAATCTGACGCATGAATTTATAGAATCAAGTTCGTGTTTTAGCCTATCGATACTTTTAGAAGATACGCCCTTGAGTTTTATAGGCAGATTCGGCTTTAAGTCAGGCCGGGAGGGGAATAAATTTAAGGGTATTAAATTTGAGAGGCTTGCTTCCGGATGCCCGGTGGTGTCGGACTATTCTATCGGATACCTTGAGGCAAAGGTTGTCAATAAGGTTGACTGCGGTACCCATACGCTTTTCATAGGAGAGATGACAGATTCAAAGATTCTAAAAACCGGAAGGCCTATGACATACGATTATTACCATCAGGTCAAACGTGGTACAACCCCCAAGACAGCCCCTACATTTATTAAGGGCGAAGAAGGGACAGCAGCAAAGGATGCCAGGATGAAGAAATATAGATGCACGGTTTGTAATTATATATATGACCCTGCCATTGGCGATCCCGATAGAGGCATACAACCAGACACTGCATTTGAGGGTCTGCCTGAGGGATGGGTATGCCCTGTATGCGGCGCAGACAAGAGCCAGTTTACAAAAGAACCCTAAAATAACTCCACACTTTCGTGACACACAGAAAGGTGTAAAGTTATTTGTGACTATATGAGACATTTGGAGATAAAGAAGAATATATATTGGGTGGGGGCGGTTGACTGGGATCTCAGGAATTTTCATGGATATCTTACTGAGCGCGGTTCCACCTATAATGCCTATCTTATAGTAGATGAAAAGATAGTCCTTGTCGATACGGTTAAGCATTATCTGTTTGATGAAATGCTTGAGAGAATAAAGAAAGTCGTAGATCCTGCCAGAATAGATTATGTAATTTCCAATCATACCGAGATGGATCACTCAGGATGCCTGCCGCGCATATTCGAGATTGCCAAAGACGCAACCTTAATATGTTCTCCTAATGGCGAGAAAGGCCTGAAGAGACATTTTAAAAAAGATTGGACATTCAAGGTGGTCAATACCGGCGATACGGTTAATATTGGCAGGAGGGATCTAAAATTTGTTTTGACTCCTATGGTTCACTGGCCTGATTCCATGGCAACCTATATCCCCGAGGAGAAATTGCTTCTTCCAAATGATGCATTTGGTCAGCATATTGCTACGTCCGAGCGTTTCACCGATGAGATAGGATGGGATATTGTAAGGGAGGAGGCAGCAAAGTATTATGCGAATATTGTCCTGCCATTTGGCGCCCAGGTCCGGAAGGCCCTTGAGACAGTCGGCAGCCTTGATATTGACATGATAGCTCCGAGCCACGGCCTCATATGGAGGAAAGATATAAAAGAGATAATAGCATGCTATAAAAAATGGTCTTCCAATACATGCGACAATAAAGCCGTGATTATCTATGATACTATGTGGCACTCCACTGAAAAAATGGCGTGCGTCATTAAAGATGTATTTGAGGAAAAGGGCATAAGGTGCACAATGCGTTACCTGGGCACAAATCACATCTCAAACATAATGAAGGATGTGTTGGAATCAAGATATATATGCGTGGGTTCGCCCACCTTAAATAACGGCATACTGCCAACAGTATCGGCATTTTTAACCTATATGAAAGGCCTGGCGCCTAAAGATAGAACAGGTATTGCATTTGGCTCTTATGGCTGGGGAGGTCAGGGCATAGTAGAGATAGAAAAGTCTTTTGAGATGTGTAAATTCCAGGTGCCTTTAAAGGGATTGAGGATTCAGTATATCCCTGGTGATGATGACCTATCTAATTTAAAAAATGAGATCAACCGGGTTGTTTCCTAACTTTACATTTGAAGCCTTGCTTTAAATGTAAAGTTAGAGACGAAAGGAGGAAGGGGCATGCAGTTAAAGGGGAGTAAGACGGAGAAGAATTTACTGGCATCATTTGCAGGAGAGTCGCAGGCAAGAAACCGTTATACATATTTTGCGGGCGTGGCAAAAAAAGCAGGCTATGAACAAATAGCTGCAATCTTTCTGGAAACGGCGGATAACGAAAAGGAACATGCAAAGAGGTTTTTTAAACTGTTACAGGGTGGGGACGCGGAGATTACAGCGTCGTATCCGTCAGGCGTCATAGGGGATACGGCTCAGGATCTGAAGGCTGCGGCAGATGGAGAACATCTTGAATGGACGAAACTTTATAAAGAGGCCGAGGATATAGCTCGTCAGGAAGGGTTTGAAGATGCTGCAGTGCAGTTTAAGGAGATTGCAGAGGTTGAGGAAGAACATGAAAAGAGATACAGGAAGCTCTTAAAGAATATTGAAGACGGAACGGTATTTAAGAAGGATAAGGTAGTCAAATGGAGATGCCGTAATTGCGGATATGTGCATGAAGGTAAAGAGGCGCCTCTCGAGTGTCCTGCATGTCGACACCCACAGGCATATTATGAGCTTCTCTCGGAGAATTACTGAGTTTAAGCCCATGGCTTGATATGAAGATATTAGCAATAAACGGGAGTCCGAGGATAGGAGGGAAAGATCGGAAGAGCACACGTCTGAACTCCAGTCACACTGATATATCTCGTATGCCGTCT
>CAJVXD010000004.1 GCA_913009675.1 uncultured bacterium
TCGTGTCGTGTTAATGTCTATCGCTGGGTGGATAGCGTGTGTTTTTGTTTTTTTTTTTTTCTCTATGTTTTTTTTTTAATGATACGGCGACCACCGAGATCTACACTCTTTCCCTACACGACGCTCTTCCGATCTCTTTATAAGAAAAAAGAGGGGGAATAAATCCCTTAAGGTCTTTTCGCTGGATGAGAAAGGATTGAGAAAGGTAAGAATTGCGACCGATACAGACGGCGATTATTATCGCTTTAAGGTATCAGGTGCAGACCGCACTATATATTATGAGATAGTCAAGGAGTAGGAACATGATAAAGGAAAAAGAAAATCTTTTTAGAAGATTACTGATGCTGCTCGATGTAACTATGGTAGCCTTTTCTCTTTTTGCAGCCTTTCAATTGAGGCAGAATATCCACCTCCTTTATAGATTGGACCTTTTCCCGCAAAAACAAGTGATAGGTGGATTGAGCCTTGCGTCTAACTATTTGAATATATTGCCGATCCTTCTTTTTGCATGGTGGTCAGCCATGAGTTATTGCGGTTTATACAGCTCTTTTAGGAAAAAAAACTTTTTTGAGATCGTGTGGGCTATTGCAAAAAGCGCATTTCTCGTAATGGTTGTTTTTGCTACGGCGGTGTTTATATTCAAGCTGCATTTTATAAGCAGAAGCCTTATGATGCTGTCGTTTTTTATAACCAGTGTATCCTTGATCATAGAACGCTGGGTTATTGTATCATTTTTGAGGTTTTTGAGAAAAAAAGGCTATAATTACAGGAATGTCTTAGTGGTGGGCACAGGGCCAAGGGCCAGAAATTTTATAAGACTCGTTAACAGGCATAGCGAATGGGGACTCAGGATCATAGGTTTGGTAGATGCCGAAAAAGAGGTATTAGGAAAAACCGTCTGCGGCAAGAGGGTTATCGGCCTTCTTGATGATATCCCTTCCATACTTAGCAGCAAAGTGGTCGATGAGGTAATATTTATTGTACCGAGGAAATGGCTCTCTATGATAGAAAAAAGTCTAATTGCCTGTGAGACACAGGGTATCAAGAGTAATATCGCTGCAGATTTTTTTAATATGAAGATAGCGCGTTATATGTCTACTGATATCAATGGCATCCCGCTTTTGGAATTTAAGACGACAGAAGGGGAAGAATGGCAGTTGTTACTTAAGAGATTATTTGATATAATATTCTCGTTGATAGGTGTAGTGGTCGCATTCCCTATATTTATAGTATTGGTCGTTGTTATAAAGTGTTTTTCTCCCGGTCCCGCCATATTCAAGCAGGTAAGAAGCGGCCTTAATGGCAGGCGGTTTGTAATGTATAAATTCAGGACCATGGTGAATGGGGCAGAAGGCAAAAGGAAGGAACTGACTTCTTTTAATGAGATAGATGGCCCTGCGTTCAAGATGCGTAATGATCCCAGGATTACTGGATTAGGGAGATTTTTGCGAAGGACCAGTCTGGACGAACTACCGCAGCTTTTTAATGTAATTAAAGGTGATATGTCCATAGTGGGTCCGAGGCCGCCAGTCCCTTCAGAGGTAGCCAAATACGAGGTATGGCAGAGGAGGCGTCTGAGTATGAAACCCGGCCTTACGTGTTTCTGGCAGGCAAACGGAAGAAACAACGTAGACTTTGACAGGTGGATGAGGATGGATTTAGAGTATATAGATAACTGGTCCCTGGTATTAGATGTTAAGATATTATTAAAAACAATACCCGCTGTCCTTTTTTCTATAGGAGCGAGATAAAAATAACTTCACACTTTCGTGACACACACAAAAGTGTGAAGTTATTTTCGAAGGTTATCAAAAAAACGAGGGGGGTATCATGAAGAAATTATTTTTTATTATTCTTATTCCATGTTTGATTTATACAGGGTGCAGCTCCAGTGCAGGAGAAGGTGATAAACGTGTAGTTGCGCAGGTGAATAAATACAAGATGAGCGTAGACGACTTGAAGTACGAACTGAGAAGCATACCTTATGATGAAAAGGGCCTCTTGAAGACGAAGAAAGGCAGAAGAGAATATATGGATAGGCTCGTGGAAAAAGAGATATTGTTACAGGAGGCACAGCACCTCGGTCTTGACAGAGAAAAGGATTTTATGAAGAGCATAGAGAATTATTGGGAGCAGGCACTTTTGAAGAGTTTGCTTCAGAGAAAGAGCAAGGAGATATCCGGTCTTATACATGTCTATGAGAATGAGATAGAGGATTATTACAAAACTTCGGGAGAAGACTTGCCGTTGTCTAAGGTGAGAGCGGAGATAAGAAGGGCCATAAGACAGAAAAAAGAGACGAAGGCAATGGATACGTGGATACAAGAATTGAAAAAGAAATCATATATAAAGATCGATGAAGACCTTGTAAGAAAAATCCTTTCAAAAAATAAAAAAGGAGGAATACTATGAAGATCAGGCGTAAAAATTATTTTATAAATAAACCCTTCCAGGCTGAGTTTATATTGAAGTTTTGCGGGGTCGTAGCGCTTGGAGCTATATTTTTCGGAGTTATACTTTATGGAATTTCAAGCCGTACCCTTACCACATCCTTTGAGAATTCAAGGCTGGTGGTAAAAAGCACAGCCGATTATCTTTTGCCGGGTTTATTATTCGGAGGGCTAATAGTGGGCCTTTTGACTGCGATAGTAGCGTCTATTATCGTACTTCTTATGACACACAGACTAGTAGGGCCTATCTATAGGTTTGAGAAATATGCTCAGAAAATCGGCTCCGGCGAACTTTCCCCGGATTTAAAGATTAGAAAGAAGGATCAGTTCCAGAACCTTGTAAATACCTTTAACAAGATGGCAAGTAATCTCAATACAGGGCTTTTAGAGGTTATAGCCGTTTCAGAAAGATTGGACAGTTTGATAGAAAAACTCTCGGGAGATTCAATAGGTGAGGTACCTTTAAAAGAAGATATAGCTAAGATCCTTTCTGAATTGAGAAAGGATAAGAAGGATCTAAGGAAGGCCTTGTCATATTTTAAGGTTAAACGCTGAGTAAAGACGATATGGGTTTTAGGTCTCTTTCTATCTTATTGATCACTGCTTGTCTGGTGCCCTATTTAAGCACGGGTTATGCATGTGCCCAGGAAGAAGAAAGGGGTCTATTTTTAAGCAGATTTTGCACTGTTTCTTATGAAAAGGATGCCAACCTAAAGACCATTAATAGGAGAATAAATCTCAGGTTTTCCGATTTTTATACGCCTGGAAGATTCAGGAAGAATGCAGGCCTTACAATGGAGGATATCTTATCAGAAAAGTTAGATGCCATCTTTAGCAGGGTTGAAGACATCCTTGATATGTATCCATCCAAGATAAATGTCACCATTAATATCTATAAGAACAGGGATAGCCTTGATAGGGTCTATGATGAGATATTTAATGAACAGAACAAGGCAGTCTCTTTCTATATTTATAAAACAAATACCATATATACAACAGAAAGGGCAATTACTCAGGCTATCCTTGCCCATGAAATGGCGCATTGTATAATAGATCATTATTTTGTTATCTTGCCCCCAAGGAAAATCCAGGAAATGCTGGCAGTGTATGCAGATGTGCATTTAAAGGATTAAAGTAAAAAAGAGTTGCCAAGAGAATGAAAGTTTGATATAATTAATATAAGTATTTTAAAAGTATTTAAATATTTTATAAGTAGGAGGAGAATATGAAGAAGATAATTTATGCAGGGGTTTTAATAGGTATTATATTTTCGATGGTCCAATCCTCACAAGCAGTCAATGTTTGCAAGGTAAGACACAGGACTGATGAAGGGATTATATGTTTAGAGAGAGGTCCCTGTGAGCCTATAGATAGATTTCTTTTAAGGGCTGCAAAGGGATGCAGGCTAAAGGCACCCGGACAACTCATGCCTATAACAAGATTGGCATTTGTTGATCTATTCTCTCATCTCTTGCGGCTGGATAGAGAGTTTCCACAGGGTTGGAAGGATCTAACAGATGAAATACGGTATAAGTTGGAGGCTAAGACATTAAAGGAAAAAGGGATAGAAGTCTTTAATGACAAAGCCCCTGCAGGTTCCCTTACGAGGGAAGAATTGGCGTCCGTATTACAGGCAGCTACCATAAAAAAAGATCTTGGTTTCTCGACCGGGCTCCCGGAACAGAGGTTTGATTTAAAGAATGACGGGTTTGTCATTTACGATTTGAAACTTTACGTTGATGAGGGTAGAGGTTTTAAGTTGTGGGAGAGGAGAAAAAATCTTAAAGAAAGCACGGCAGGTAGTAAGGATTATACGGCAAAATTGGATTCATACAACAATGCAATGGTAACGTTTGGCGATAATGTAAACGGGAAGATACCTGTTATTGGTTCAAGATTGAAATTGTCTTATAAGATTTTTGGGAAGAAGAGTAAGATAGTAACAGAGTGCGAAGTGGCGAGGCTTCTATCAGACCCGACGCTGGCTCGTTCCTTAAAAAACGTCTACAATCCTTCCCCGATCCTTACCAAGGCTAATTTCGCAGATCTTTTAATCAGGGTTATGGGTCTGGGAAAGGAATTGCCAAGGGATTCAGCCCATCTTGACGAGAGGGACTTGTATTTGCTTGAAACAAGGTTACTCTCACGGAAGGGTGTGAATATATTCGCAGGTTCGAGGCCCGAAGATTTATTGAAACGTGAAGAACTCGCAAGGTTTCTTTATGATTCTCCTGTCGAAGACGTCCTTGGCCTAAGCAACGGAAAAAAGAATCAGGCCTTCGAGCTTAATAATGCCGGTTTTGTGATATACGATCTTCATGTCTATGTAAAGGAAAATAATGGATACGAAGAATGGAATAAGAAGGATAGTTTTATAGAGAGTTCCTCTGCTAACAAGGATTATATAGTAAAGCTAGATGCAGGGAATTACGGGACTATTTATTTCGGCAGCGGTAAAAAGGGCAAGATACCTATACCAAATTCTCCTGTGAAAGTAAGATATAGATTATACGCACCTGTCACTATGCTTACCGAGGATGATATTATATGTGTGCTGAAAGGCAAACCTGTCTCAGAGACATATATACCGCCTGCGCCTCCACCGGAATTTCCTCCGCCTACCGATGGGTTCCATGACCCGGCTACGCCTTATTAAATCAGCCCTTATTGAGCTGTTTTATTCCTTTCTTGAAGTATCCTATACCATATGATACAATCTTTTCATGCCTATAAGCAGGAAGATTGGACTGAGTCAGGTCTTTACAAAGGAATTGCCTGCATCCATATCTATCTATAAGATAGCCATAGGAGATTTATGATGTCGAAAGAGAAACTGAAAGTCTTATTGGTCGAAGATAACCCTACAGATGCATTAATTGTCAAAAAGAAACTCCAACGAGATAGGGCATTTGATTATGAGGTTAATCATGTTCTATCAGGAGAAGAGGCTATCGCTAATCTTAGCGAAAGGTCATATGATATTACTCTCCTCGATTATAACCTGCCCAAAAAAAGCGGACTTGAGACCTTACGGGATATTAAGAGTAAAGATATAAAGATGCCGGTTGTCATGATAACCGGCCAGGGTGATGAGGCAGTTGCAGTGCAGCTAATGAAGGAAGGTGCATTTGATTATTTGTCTAAGAGAGAAGGTTATGAGGATTCAGTGCCTCTAATGATCAGGAAGACTATCGCTGAATACAAGGCCTTATTTGAACGTGAGCAGTTTCAGAAGGAGATTGCATTAAAGAAGGATGAACTGGAGAAGGCGAATTCTAGATTGAAGGAGCTTGACAGGATGAAGTCGGATTTCGTGGCAAATGTAGTCCATGAGTTAAGAACCCCCCTTGCTATTATTAAAGGGAATCTGGACAATATAGATAAGGGGTTTGCAGGAGAAGTACAGCCTAAACAGAAAGGGATACTGGATGATGTCTTCAGGGTGATAGATAGACTTACGAGATTAGTAAACGATTTATTAGATCTTTCTAAGATAGAATCCGGAAAGATAAAACTTAATAAAGAGGGACTGGACATTGTGGAGATAGCGAAAGAAGTTTTGAGGGATTTTGAAAAGCAGGCTGCTGACAAAGATGTAATCATCAGAAGAGAGATCCCTGAGGTAAAGGTTATGATAAAAGCGGATAGAGATAAGCTGGCTCAGGTCTTTGTGAATCTAATAGGGAATGCCTTGAAATTTACCGATAAGGGAGAGGTTGTGCTAAGGATTACAGAACTTCAAGAGGAGGTTCAGGTAGAGATCCATGATACAGGGCCGGGTATGGATAAAGATCAGACAGAGAAGATTTTTGATAAATTTGTAAGGGTACTGGCTGAAAAAAAAGAAGGGACCGGGCTCGGCCTTCCTATTGCAAAGGATATAATAAGGCTGCATAACGGACGGATAAGGGTTGAAAGCAGGCCTGGCAAGGGTTCTATTTTTATTTTCAATATACCGAAGGATGGTTAAAAGAAAGGTAATAATCGAGTGGGCAGAAAAGGTTTTACACTGATAGAGCTTCTTACCGTTGTCATAATCATAAGTATACTTGTTTCGATTGCCCTACCGCGTTATGCCGCCACTTTGGAACAGGCCCGTTCTGCAGAGGCAACGATTAATATAGGGGCCTTGCGCATCTCGATGGAGAGATATTGGTATAATCAGCGTGCATTTTCACAATCTTATATCGCCGCAACGTTAGATAAGCTTGATATAGATAACCCTAATTTTGTTACTAATAGATTTTACAATTATTATCTGGTAGACAAAAGCACATTAGACGGCAAGCTTTACATAATTAAGGCTGAACGGATAAATAAACCAGATACCTATTGGGTTAAGTGGACGCAGATAGGCAATAATACAGGAAAGATGGAAAAATCTTACGCGCTTGATAGTTCAAGACAGCCGCTTACTAAAACCACGCCTGCTGAATAATTCCCTCTCTTCCCCTCGAAAAATAATAAAAAGATTGAAAGAAAATAGCCTCCCTCCGTGTCTTATATAATAAAGGGGGTGGTTCTACAATGCTTTCCAAATTGTATTCAGCATCAACCTATGGGACAGAGGCCTATCAATTGGAGATAGAGGCGGATATATCCAGGGGGTTGCCTGCTATATCAGTGGTGGGTCTTCCCGATACAGCAGTAAAAGAGAGCAGGGACAGAGTAAAAAGCGCAATAAAAAATTGCGGCTATGAATATCCAAGGGGGAGGATTACTATAAATCTTGCACCCGCCGATATTAAAAAGGAGGGCCCTGCCTTTGATTTACCTATTGCATTAGGGATACTTGCATCAAGTGGTCAGATTTCTTTCAGTGTTCTGAAAGATTTTGTCTTTTTAGGTGAGTTGGCCTTGAATGGCAGGATAAGGCCGGTAAAGGGCGTTTTGCCTATAGCCTTATTTTTAAGAAATTCCCCTCTTAAGAAGCTGATAGTTCCAAAAGAAAATGCCAATGAGGCGGCTATAATAAAAGAGATAGATGTCTATCCTGTTGAAGACCTCAGGGAGGTTGCTGACCTTCTTTCCAAATTTCTTGAAAAGAGGCCATTAAGATTAGAGATGTCTGATTTGATAGAGAAAAAGGAATATGATGTTGATTTTTGTGAAGTCAAAGGCCAATATCTGGCTAAGAGGGCCCTGGAGGTTGCCGCAAGCGGTTTTCATAATATTCTTATGATAGGCCCGCCCGGAGCAGGTAAGACAATGCTTGCCAAGAGACTTCCTACGATCTTGCCTGAGATGACCTGTGAGGAAATCTTTGAAACAACAAAGATTTACAGCATCTCAGGCCTTTTAGGCAGGGAAAGGCATTTGATTACAACCAGGTCTTTTAGGACGATACATCATACTTCATCTGATATTGCCCTTATAGGAGGAGGCCGGAATCCCAGGCCGGGAGAGGTAAGTTTAGCTCACAATGGCATCTTGTTTTTAGATGAACTTCCAGAGTTTCATCGCGATGCCCTGGAGAGTTTGAGGCAGCCCCTTGAGAACGGTAAAGTTACTATTGCAAGGGCGAATAAAACCTTAACCTTCCTGAGCCGTTTTCTTCTCGTCTGTGCGATGAATCCTTGTTATTGTGGATATCTTACTTCTTCTTTTAAGCCTTGTAGATGCAGCACTCATCAGATTCAAAAATATAGGGCTAAAATTTCAGGGCCTTTATTGGATAGGATTGATATCCACATAGAAGTGCCGGAGTTAAACTACGAATATCTAAGTTCAAGGAGAGAGGAAGAGCCTTCCTGCAAGATTCGTAAAAGGATTGAGAAGGCAAGAAAGATCCAACTTCAAAGGTTCAAAAGCTCAGGCGTTTACTTTAACTCACAGATGACAGATAAAATGATAAGGGAATTTTGTATACTAAACAGCGAGGCAGGTAAATTATTAAAGATGGCAATCCGTGAATTGAATTTCTCAGCAAGAAGCTATAACAAGATTTTAAAGGTAGCTAGGACAATAGCTGACCTGGCAGATTCGCAAAAGATTACTTCGGATCATGTATCTGAGGCAATTCAATATAGAAGCCTGGATAAGGAGTTATTTTAACCTTGGAAGGAGGAGAGCCCTTGTGATCAAGAAGGGTTTGCTTGCAATGACACGGGAATGGGGTTTTTCGGCAATTTCTCTTAACCTCGCACTTGACAATTTAGACGATGTAATGTATACTTCATTATAAATTATAGTGGAATTTTATGCTTTGTTATTATAAAGATGGAAGAAAGGGAATTTATAATGAAGCTGAGGTATGCTGTATTTCTGTTATCAATTTGTGCTATATTTACTGTTATACCCCAGGCCCTTGCTGCAACAGTTGGTAACCCCATCGATTTAGATATCCCATCGAAATCAGCAATATTACGGCAGCAGGCTGTAAATAAGGCGTTGGATGAATATGAAGAAACTGTAAAGATCAAGGCAGCAATAGACCTTGAGTTTCTATTTAATAAAGATCTCCATAGTCCGACAGAGATAACGCAGGCTGAACTAAAGGGTCAGTGGAAAATGCTGAAGTTTGGTGTGACCCTTTTTGACAGGGTAGAACCCTATATCAAGGTAGGGACATCTAATCTGAAGGTTAAGTGGAGACAAGGAGGCAATGGTTCACAAGAGGTGACAGTAGATGCTGATAGTGGGTTTGCGTGGGGCGCTGGCGTAAAGGGGATTATATGGGAGTTTGAAGATTCGGGGCTTCGTCTCACAGGAGATGTACAATACAGGACTACGGGGCCCGACGTAGGCGATATATCACTGAACTCTTCTGATGTGACTGATTCAGGTGCAGATTTTAATATAAAAGAATGGCAGGCATCGATTGCCCTGAGCAAGAAATTTGAGCTTCCCTTAAGATGGCAGAATATTTATATAGTGCCGTATGCAGGTATCGATGTTTCTGATTCAACAGTTGATGTAAAGTTTAACGACCCTTCTAATCCAACTACAGACTATTCTCTTTTTGATTCGAGCAATGATTCGATATACGGCGCTTTTTTGGGTTGCGATATAATGCCGAGTTTGACGAGCTCATTTATATACAGCATGGAACTTAGGCTTGTAAACGAATACGCGTTTACACTCGGTGGTGTCATGAAGTTTTGATGAACGCGTGGAGTAAAAGATGAAAAAGATAATTTTGATTTTATTCTTCCTTGGCCTTGCCAGTCCATGTCTTGCAGTAACTATTGGCAGTCCTGATATGAGCATACCGGAAGACTCATTATTTCTAAAACAGCGGGCAGTCAATAAAGAGCTTGACCGCTATGAATATAATATGAATGTGAAAACAGGGCTGGACATAGAGGTAGTTAGCGGAGAGAAGCTCAATTCAGCGCCTGCAGATGTTACAAATGCCAAACTTGAGGGCCAAAGCTGTATCATTAAATTTTCGAATAATTTTTATAACCTCTTTGAGCCCTACATCAAGATAGGGACCTCCAATCTCGAGCTGAAATGGGACCAGCATGGCAGCAAGGTTAAGGTAGAGGCTGATCCTGGATTTGTATGGGGGGCAGGCCTTAAGGCAAGGATATGGGAATTTAAGGACTATGGCGTTAAATTGACTATGGATCTCCAGTATAGAGAGACAGACCTTGATATCGATAAGGCAAAGATAGGAGGTTCCACGCAGGGCGCATCTGCTACAAGCAAGAAATTTAAGATAGATGAGTGGCATGTGAGTTTATTGGCCAGTAAGAAATTTGTGATTCCCTTTGGCGCAAATAATGTCTATTTAGTGCCATATACCGGAATAACATATTCCAGGCAAGATATAGATGTGGCCTTTACCCAGTCGAGTACAGGCCTTCTTTATTCTGTCTATGACGCGAGCCCGGAGAATGAGTTGGGGCTCGTATTCGGCTGTGACGTTATGCCATTCTTTTTGAGTTATTATCTGTTGAATTTTGAGCTACGGCTTGTAAATGAGACGGCCTTTACAGTGGGTGGTGCAATAAAGTTTTGAATAATAGCTAAATACTTTTTGTAATGCGTTAGTATCATCGGGCGGACATTTAAGTCCGCCCTTACTTTTTTACTTGTATAAGGCTTCTCTGTTATATATAATACAAGAAAATCGTCTTTGGTAAGGATCTTCTGCGATTTTCAGTGGTTAGAAAGGAGAATAGATGGATTTTTTCTCAGCCCTTGGAAAAAACCAGATGTTTTTAACTGTATCTATAAGCTGGTTATTGGCACAGACCGTAAAGGTTGCAATCGGAGTGATACGTGAAAAGAGGTTTAATTTTAAATGGTTTGTCGGGACAGGAGGGATGCCTAGTTCTCATGCTGCTACGGTATCGGCACTTGCAGTATCTGTCGGGCTTACCTTTGGGTTTTCTTCGTCCTTCTTTGCAATGGCCTTTTTCTTCGCATTTATTATAATGTTCGACGCCCAGGGCGTGCGCAGGCAAAGTGGACGGCAGGCAGAGGCGCTTAATAAAATTATAGAGGATATCTATCTAAAAAGGGGCATTAAACAGGAAAGGCTTATAGAACTTTTAGGACATACGCCTATACAGGTATTTGCGGGCGCTGCCCTGGGTGTCTTGGTGGCACTTTTTTGTTACCGATAGGAGGTTAATACAGTGAATAATAGATTCATGACCGGAGGGATTATTCTGGCGTTGGTACTGATTTTAATATTTGTAGTCTTTGGCACGAGACATGAAAATAAAACCAGTAGAACGGCGGATTTTAGATCTGTGAAGATATTGATTTCAAAAGGCAGGCTTGACGAGGCGGAGAAAAAGCTCGATGCGCTAGCGCAAAAAAAACCGGATTTAGCAGGATTGGGAAAGATGTATTTTGAGATTGCAAGTTTATACCAGAAAAACAAAGACATCGTTAAGGCAAGGGATATATATGCAGTTATACTTAAAAAATACCAGAATATAGATAATATACTTGAGGTTCAGGATGTCCTTGGCAAGCTGAACATAGATATACTTCTTTCCCATCTAATTACAAATAAAGATATAAGTTATACTGTTGAGCCGGGAGATACGCTTTCAAAGATTGCTAAGAAATTTGGGACTACAGTTAGTCTCATAAAGGCTGCGAATGGCCTTAAAAGCGACGTAATAAGGGCCAATTCAAGGTTTAAGATTTCAAGGCACATATACACAATACTGATCGATAAATCTCAAAATCTCTTGACGCTCTTTTCCGATGGCAGTTTTTTAAAGGTTTACAGGGTTTCAACAGGTAAGAACAATTCTACGCCGGTAGGGACCTTTAAGATCATAACCAAGATTAAAGATCCTGTGTGGTATACCCAGCATGCGGTGGTTCCGGCAGAAAGCCCTGATAATATACTCGGCTCGCGTTGGCTCGGACTTTCTGAAAAAGGTTATGGCATACATGGTACGGTTGACCCGGAGAGCGTAGGCCAGCAAGTTACAAAAGGCTGCATAAGGATGTTGAATCCGGAGGTAGAAGAACTTTTTACGATAGTACCAAGGGGCACCGAGGTTACGATAGTGGATTGAGTCCGTACACTGAGTTACAAAAGATCAAGGATTTTCGTAACTTACATGCTCATTAAAATGGCAAAAGGATTGGATTTTGAAAAACCAATATTGGAACTTGAATTAAAGATAAGCGAGCTAAAGGCCCTTGCAGCTGATGGCAGCATAGACCTTTCAGAAGAGATAAAGAAGTTAGAGGCAAGGCTCGAAAAGGTAAGAAGAGAGGTATTTGAATCTCTTAGCCCATGGCAGAAGGTCCAGATTGCAAGACATCCAAAAAGGCCCTATACCCTGGATTATATAAATATGATAATGGTGGATTTTGTTGAGCTTCACGGAGACAGAATGTTTTATGATGACAAGGCCATGGTGGGGGGATTCGCCAAGATAGATGGAGACAAGGTGCTTGTTATCGGACACCAAAAGGGCAGGGATACTAAAGAAAATCTCATAAGGAATTTCGGAAGCGCTCATCCAGAGGGTTATCGCAAGGCAATAAGATTGATGGAGCTTGCTGAAAAATTTAATATACCGATAATTACATTTATCGATACCCCCGGGGCATACCCTGGTATAGGTGCTGAAGAAAGGGGCCAGGCCAATTCTATCGCCCGTAACCTCAGAGAAATGATATCCTTAAGGGTCCCTATCATTATTGTGGTAATAGGTGAGGGTGGTTCAGGAGGCGCTTTGGGTATAGGAATAGGAGACAGGGTCTATGTAATGGAGAACAGTTATTATTCAGTGATATCTCCGGAAGGCTGTGCTGCTATCTTATGGAAGGACAGATTGAAGGCCCCTGAGGCATCAGAGGTTTTAAAACTTACCGCAAAGGATTTACTCAAACTTAAGATTATTGATGGAGAGATACAGGAACCTCTGGGAGGCGCCCATAGGGATCCGGAGCAGGCAGCGCAGGCAGTAAAAAAATGTATAAAAAAGGCGTTAAAGGAGCTTAAGCTGATATCGGTAGAAAGATTACTGGAACAGCGTTACGAAAAATTCAGGAGGATGGGTTCTGCTTCGTCGAGCAACAGTTAGACGGTGGCAGCGCTTCGTAGGAATGGAATTTCTACGAGGAGCGGTCAGTGGAAAAAGAGAGCAGAGAACGCACCAGAATGCCGGAGTGGCGGAATTGGCTGACGCGCACGACTCAAAATCGTGTGAGGTAACCCCTCGTGTGGGTTCAACTCCCACCTCCGGCACCAAAAACTGTAAGTGGGAGTTGAATGGAGTCCCGCACCGACGAATAGGAGGGAGAGCTGCGACGAACAGGAGTAGCGCAAGCGGGACGGATGGCCGACTTTGCCCGAAGGGCAAAGCGCCAACCCCCAGGAGAGTTTTTGGCGAGGCAAAGGACCTAAACTGTAATAGTAAAAATTTGATATAGAGCGCGAGGTAAAAGAAAGTCCTTCAGCAGCTAAAATGTTCACGCCTGTTCACATTTTTACGCTGCTTCAGGATCAAATTTGCTTCGCGAATTTGGGGCAGTAGCGAAGCTGGGATCGCGCCACAATGGCATTGTGGAGATCACGGGTTCGAATCCCGTCTGCTCCACCAAATTCTCCGAAGGCACATTTGATCCTGAGCGAGCAATAAAATTCGGTGAATAAAAGGATTTTTTGCAAGTCGAAGGGTCTTTTTAGTATGACTGAGCAGTTTTATCCCTTCAAAGAGATTGAAAAGAAGTGGCAGAAGAAGTGGGCGGGCATGGGCCTTTTTAAAATGGACCCAGACTCGCCTAAATCTAAGTATTACTGCCTCATGATGTTTCCTTATCCATCCTCCTCTCTTCATGTGGGCCACGGGAGAAACTATATCATAGGTGATGTTATTGCCCGCTACAAGATTATGAGAAGGTTTAATGTCCTGGCGCCTATGGGCTGGGACGCATTTGGCCTGCCTGCCGAAAATGCCGCAATAAAAAGTGGGATACACCCCAGGATATCCACGTTTAAAAATATAAATACGATGAAGAAACAGCTATATTCATGGGGAGTAGGCTATGACTGGGATAGAGAGATTGCTTCTTGCCTGCCCGATTATTATAAATGGACCCAGTGGATATTCTTGCAGCTTTACAAAAAAGGATTGGCCTATAAGAAAAAGGCCTTTGTGAACTGGTGTCCCTCTTGTCAGACAGTCCTTGCAAATGAACAGGTCATAGACGGTCTATGCGAAAGGTGTTCTACCGAGGTAGACTTACGCAGCCTTGAGCAATGGTTTTTTAAGATAACCGCCTATGCACAACGGCTCCTGGACGATATGGAACTTTTAAGGTACTGGCCGGAGAGAGTGAAATTGATGCAGAAAAACTGGATTGGCAGGAGTGAAGGGGTTGAGATAGATTTTAAGCTTGAAAAAAGCCAAGGTCGGGCCCCGGCTTTTTTAAGATGCTTTACTACGAGGGTAGATACGATTTATGGTGCTACGTATATGGTGCTTGCCGCAGAGCACCCACTGCTTGAAAATTTGATAAAGGGTTCAGACAAAGAGGAAGAGATAAGAAAATTTATTACAGAGATAAAAAGAGAAAGCCTTCTAGACAGGGTTTCAACCGACACCGAGAAAAAGGGTATGTTTACAGGTAGATATGTGCTAAATCCTGTTAATAATAGAAGACTATCTCTCTGGATTTCAAATTATGTGCTCATGGAATACGGGACAGGCGCAGTAATGGCAGTACCCGCGCACGATAAGAGGGATTTTGAATTTGCCAAGAGATACAGTTTACCTATAGAGGTCGTCATAGATAATCCGAAGGGACATCTTGACCCTGCCAAGATGAAGGAGTCCTATATCAAAGAGGGGGTAATGGTAAATTCAGGGAGATTTAACGCTATTTCAAATATGGAGGCAATGTCCAGGATAGCGGATTATATGGAGAAGGAGGGCATAGGTAGACGTGTGACCCATTATAAATTGAGGGATTGGCTTATTTCCAGGCAGAGATATTGGGGTGCACCTATCCCGGTTGTATATTGTGATAGATGCGGTATACAGACGGTAAGAGAACAAGACCTGCCGGTGCTATTGCCCGAAGGCGTTAAGTTTAAACCTCATGGTGAATCCCCCCTGAAGGATGTCAAGGATTTTGTTAATACGACCTGCCCTACCTGTCATTCAAAGGCAAGACGCGAGATAGACACCATGGATACCTTTGTTGACTCAAGCTGGTATTTTTTGAGATATATTTCTCCAAAGGACGAAGGGAAACCATTTGATAAAAAGCTGCTCGATAAATGGCTGCCGGTTGACCAATATATAGGCGGGATAGAACACGCTATCCTGCATCTTTTATATTCCAGATTTATAGTTAAGGTGTTGTACGATCTGGGATACGTAGGTTTTAAGGAGCCGTTTGCTAGACTCTTTACGCAAGGTATGATTATAAAAGACGGCACAAAGATGTCCAAGTCGAAGGGTAATGTTGTAAGTCCTGATAAACTTATTGATAGATATGGCGCAGATACAGTCAGGTTTTACACCTTGTTTATCGGTCCTCCTGAGAAAGATGCCGAATGGAACGACCGTGGAGTAGAAGGGGCCTGGAGGTTTTTGAACAGGGCGTGGCGGCTCGTCGTTAGTCGCTCGTCGTTAGTAAGTCGTGATTCGGAAAGTCAAAATTCAGATCTCAGAAGAAAAACACATGCAACTATTAAAAAAGTCACAGAAGACATGGAAGGCTCTTTTCATTTTAATACAGCCCTGAGCGCTATAATGGAATTGGTGAATGAGATTTACGCTGTTACGGACCATCCCTCGACTTCACTCGGGACAGACGGACCATCCCTCGACTTCACTCGGGACAGACGGACCATCCCTCGACTTCACTCGGGACAGGCGAGCCACGAATTAAATGAATCTATAAAAACTATGATAATCCTCCTTGCACCCTTTGTTCCGCATATTGCTGAAGAGATGTGGGAGAGGATAGGAAAAAAGGAAAGCGTCTTTGAAGCAGACTGGCCATTGTGCGATGAAGAGGCATTGCTTCAAGACAGGATCTCCATGGTTGTCCAGGTAAATGGTAAACTCAGGGCGAAGGTAGAGATTTCTTCAAGGGCAGGAGAGGAAGAGATAAAGAGGGCAGTACTTAAAGACAAGGACGTCAATAAATGGATAAAAGGCAAGATTCCAAAGAAGGTTATAATAGTAAAAGGTAGACTTGTGAATGTGGTAGTTTAGGAAGAAGGATTGCACAGATTGCCACAGACTTATTGTGATTTACGCAGATGATGTGCGAGGAGCTGTATTTTTCCCATATTTTATAGAGTTGCCTCTCAGCCAAAGATAGTCAGCGATAAGGCGGAGTGAAATGGAATAAAAAATGCCAAGTGTATATTGTCAGATTATCTGGGGGATGCGGGAACTTTTCTAAGCACAGTCTGAGAAACTGGTGAACCATATCGTTAGGTAATGGCAAAACACACGGAAGCCTTCTCAAAAGTGTAAAGTTAAAACGCAGAACTAGGTTGAAGATTAATTATGAATATCACTCTCTATCTTCTTTTTGCTATCTTTCTTATGTGTGGATGTGCGGATATTAATACTCCGACTGCGTACTATGCCTTGACGCATCCTTTGGGCACAAAGACAATGGTAACCGCTGGCACAAGTAAAGATAAGGTTATTGAGAAATGGGGCGAACCTTCCGATATCGTAGATATGGGTTACGATGATATGGGCATTAAAAAAGAGGCGTGGATATATGAAGCATGGTTTCCCTGCGCCCCCCTCGACTACAGACAGTTTTCGAGAAGAAAGAAGATATATTTTACGGGCGACTATGTAACGGGATATGAGGATATAGAGGATAAAAATGAAAAAGATTAAAAAGATATCGTTTATAATGATTTTTATTATTTTCTCATTTTATCAAGTCGGTTGTACAGTTAATAAGAAAGAAGAGCCCGTAGATAAAAAAAAGAAAATAGCTTACAGGGGAAAAGAGTCATTGAATAAGAAAGAAATATCAAATAGAAAGCAAGCCCCCCCAGCTACGCAAGGCATCAAAAAGAAACAGATTATAGATAGAAAAGAAGCAATCAAGCAATATTTAGCAAAGCTTAGTCCTGTATTAACGAATCTTCAAATTACCTCAAGGAATCTAAGTCAGAAGTCAATACCTCTTAAGGCAGCCCTCAAACAGGTGAGTAATTATGTAAATACTATAGATTCTTTATCCCCGCCGGAATTTA
>CAJVXD010000005.1 GCA_913009675.1 uncultured bacterium
TTTTCTTACTTTTGTTTTTTTTTTTTTTTTTTTTTTTTTTTTTTTTCAAGCAGAAGACGGCATACGAGCTATATCAGTGTGACTGGAGTTCAGACGTGTGCTCTTCCGATCTTGCGTTTTATTTTTTCACAATATTTCTCCTCGTGGCTGTCCTTGTCTTTGGGAGCCGCAGGTTCGGGGCCCAGAGATGGTTTGCGATAGGAGGCTTTAACGTGCAGCCGTCAGAATTTGCCAAGTTGTTTGTAACGCTTGCCATTATCCAATATCTGACCGGTCATAAGAAATTTACAGGCCCTAAAAATATCTTTATCTCTTTTTTGATAGTCCTTGTACCATTTTTGCTTATACTGGCAGAGCCGGATCTCGGAACCGCGCTTATTCTGATCCCTCTATTGTTTATTTTGTTGTATGTATGGGGCGTGCCGTTCAGATACCTGCTTTATATACTCATCGTGGTCGTCCTGGTTTCTCCGTTGGGTTGGTTTATGCTGAAGGATTATCAAAAGGAAAGGCTGCTGGTCTTCCTGGACCCGAATGTAGACCCTCTTGGCGCCGGATATACGGTTATCCAATCCAAGATAGCAATAGGTTCAGGAGGCCTTTTTGGTAAGGGGTGGCTTTCGGGCACACAGAACCAGTTGAATTTTCTTGCCGAGAGGCATACAGATTTTATATTTTCAGTAGCAGGGGAAGAATGGGGATTTTTAGGAGGTGTTGTTTTAATCGGGCTTTATTACCTCTTGATTAAAAGGGCCTTCAGGATAGCCGAGAAGACAGATGACCCCTGCGGAAGACTTTTAGCCATAGGGCTCCTGGTCATGATAGGGATTCAGGTGATGGTAAATCTGAGCATGACAATGGGGTTTATGCCCGTCGTGGGTTTGCCGCTGCCCCTGGTAAGCTACGGCGGTTCCTCGCTTTTGGTTACAATGATAGCGCTGGGGCTGCTGGAGAGCATAGCCGTGCATCGTTAGTACAAAAAAGGGGACAGGCTACTTTTAATAATTTAGATAAACCAATGCCAAGAATTAAACGAGGTTTAGTAGGCGAATTTAGTTACCATATTCTTAATCGCAGAAATGGCAGGCATAAAAAAGTAGCCTGTCCCCTTTTTTGTGGATATATTAAAACCAGCTAGATATATTGGGAACGAGTGGAATGCTGTGCACAAGGACTGGGATGAGCATGCCTTAAAGGTGGCACTTTGCTTTCCCGATATCTATGAGATAGGGATGAGCCATCTTGGGATGAGGATAATCTATGGGTTATTGAACAAGGAAGACGGTATTATTTGTGAAAGGGCATTTGCCCCATGGAGCGATATGGAAAACCGGATGCGGGCCGAAAAGATTACGCTTTTTTCCCTTGAGAATAAAAAATGCCTGAATGAATTTGACATCGTTGGTTTTTCTCTTCAATATGAGATGAATTTTACGGATGTCTTGAATATGCTGGACCTTGGCCGGGTGCCTATTCTGGCAGGCGAGAGGGGGGATAAAGATCCCCTGGTTATTGCGGGAGGGCCGTGCTGTTTTAACCCTGAGCCGATGGCGGATTTTATAGACGCCTTTATAATCGGAGAGGCAGAAGAGGCAATATTGGAAATAACCAGGGTGGTTAAAGGTTTAAAGTTAGAGGTTAAAGGTCGGCGGGATAAGATACTAAGAGAGTTTGCTAAAATAAGTGGTGTATATGTTCCTGGAGCGACGAGTAACGAGCGACGCCAGGTGATAAAAAAGCGTATTGTAAAGGACCTCGACGGTTCCTATTTCCCGATAAATCCCATTGTTCCATATGTACAGATTGTGCACGACAGGATAAGTATCGAGATTATGCGTGGTTGTCCGCACAGGTGCAGGTTCTGCCAGGCCTGCAGGATATTCCATCCCCTCAGGCTGCGCTCGCTAAAAAGGATCATGGAGATAGCAGAGGAGTCAGTGAAAAATACCGGATACGAAGAGATCTCGCTTTTGTCTCTTTCTACCGGAGATTATCCTCAGATAGAGGAACTGGCCAGGAGAATGAACGAGAGGTTTAAACGTTTGGGCATAAAGATATCGTTGCCTTCTCTACGAGTGAGGGATCTTAGCTCTAGCAGCATGGGAGGTCTTCTCAAGAAGACGGGTCTAACTTTTGCGCCGGAAACGGGGAGTGACCGCTTAAGGTCCCTTATCGGCAAGAACCTTACCAACCAGGAGGTAATCGAGAAGTCCAATCTCGCCCTTAGATCCGGGTGGAAGAGGGTAAAACTTTATTTTATGATGGGATTGCCGGGAGAGAGAGATGAGGATATCGAGGCAATAATAGACCTCAGTTCAAAGATAAGAAATGTGACTTTAAGCCTCTCATATTTTATACCCAAGCCGCATTCTGAATTTGAAGGAAAGAAGATGGAAGGCCTGGATGTTTTGAGAGAGAAGAAAAAGTATTTATATTCGGTCCTCGATGCCCGATACTTGAAGAAAAAAATAAAAATACATTTTCACAACCTTGAGATGAGCATGATCGAGGCTGTTTTATCCAGAGGGGATAGGAAGATGGGCAGTGTCATTTACAAGGCATGGAAAAGTGGTGCGAGACTCCAGGCCTGGACGGAATATTTTGACTATGGGCTGTGGGAAGGCTGTTTTGAAGAATGCGGTTTAGCCCCGGACATTTATTTAGGTGAGAAAAAAACGGAAGGGCCCCTACCCTGGTCTTTTATCGAGGCTTGAACTTGATAAGATTGTAATGTATACTGTGGTTGTTAATTCGCAGGATTTTTAGCAATTCAAGAGCGCATTAAAGGAGGCCGATATGGCAAGTTTTTTTAAAAAGATGTCGCTTGTCCCCAAGGGCTTGAAATATAAGACCATGATAGCCTTTTCCCTCATGTCTCTTATACCGCTTTTGATATGTTTCTGGCTCGCAACGACGTATATCTTTCCCAACATAGATCTATTCCTCGGCCTCTCATTGGGCAATATAAGTTTAATACTGGGCATATCCTTAGTGATATCTCTGTTGGGGTTATATCTTACCAAGCAGATGATAGATCCAATAGTAAGGATAGCAGGCGATGCAAAGATAATGGCCGAAGGCGAAGTGGAGAGGATGATAGATGTTAAGAACGAGGATGAGATAGCAGACCTGAGCAGTTCGCTGAATATCATGACCCAAAAGATCAGGGATAACATAGAAGAGCTGCGGGTATATGGGGAAAGGACTAAATTGATCAATATTGAGATAAATAAAAAAGTAGTGGCATTGTCGAGCCTCTTGCAGATAGGGAATATCATATTATCCTCAAGTGACCTTACGACGATCTTGGATTTCATAACAAGCAAAATTTCAGACATAGATGAAGGTTCTGCATCGGCGGTGATATTACTGGATGAGGGGAGGAATGAGTTAAGATTGGTATCGGGCTGTAATATCGACGAAGATAAGTTGTCGAGAGTGAAGATAGGATACAACGAGATCCCTCCCAGGCTTATAGTGGTAGATAGAGATACGCCTCCTCCTGCAGGGACAACAGGCAATCTATTCGTTAAACTCGGCCTTAAAAATATTGCCGTCCTGCCGATAATCATATCCAAAAAACAATACGGGATCCTTTTGGTCTCTAACGATAAGGATGGGTTTGTATTCAAGGATGATGAAAAGGAACTTTTAAAGATATTCCTCAAGCAGGTTACTATAGCGGTCGAGAATAATCTATTGTTGAAAAAGGCACGGGAACTTGCGGTCAAGGATGAACTAACAGGGCTTTATAATGAAGGTTTTATACATGGAAGGCTTGAGGAAGAGATAAGGAGGTCCGTACTCTATCAGCGTCCATGCGGGTATCTGCTTATAGATGTGGATGGTTTTAAAGAGTTTTATAAACAGGCAGGAGAAAAGAAGGCAGAGACGCTTTTGAAGGCCGTGGGGGATATGGTCAAAGGTGCCGTGACAGAGGTGGATAGGGTGGGCCGTCTTGCATCTGATAGATTTGCCGTTGTCCTGCCCGAACGGAATAAGAAGCAGGCAGCCAATATTGCGGAAGACCTTAGAAGAAGGATAGAGGAAGGTTTGGGTAAGATTATGCAGTTCTCGCGTAATCTGACGGTTAGTATAGGCGTAAGCGAGAATCCCATAGACGGTTCTAGTGCAGATGAACTTATGGCAAAGGCAGAACTGCTTGTAAAGAACGCAAAATCATTGGGCAAGAATCGTATCGTGGCGTGAGTAAGCCGAATAACGCGAACAATGAATCAAGAAAGGAGCCTAATCCATGGCTATAGATTTATATGAGTTATTAAAGGAGATGGTTGAAAGAAAGGCATCTGATTTACATCTGGGCGCGGGCAGCATACCGCATCTCAGGGTAGACGAGAGGCTCGTGGAGAGCGGGCGGACGCGGCTTGATTCGGAATCAACAAAAACACTTATATATTCTATCCTTACAAACGAACAAAAGGCAAGGTTTGAGAGAGAGAGGGAGCTGGATTTTGCATTTACAAGAGAGGGGCTTGGCAGGTTCAGGGTCAATGTCTTTTGGCAGAGGGAATGCGTGGGGGTGGCGATAAGGGCCCTGCCTTTTAGTATTATGAGCTTCGAAGAATGCGGCTTGCCTGTAGAGGTCGTAGAGGGGTTCTGTAAAAAACCAAAGGGGCTGGTGCTTGTTACAGGCGCTACCGGCAGTGGAAAATCCACTACCCTGGCCTCTATGGTGGACTGGATTAATTCACGGAGGGATTCTCATATAATTACAGTGGAGGATCCTATAGAATATATTCACAGCAATAAAAGGTCAATAATAGACCAGCGTGAGGTCGGCAGTGATACCCGGTCTTTTACCAATGCCCTCAAACACATTTTGAGAGAGGACCCGGATGTTATTTTAATAGGCGAGATGCGTGACCTGGAGACAATAGAATCTGCCCTGGTTATTGCCGAGACAGGGCATCTTGTCTTTGCAACGCTCCATACCTCTGACAGCGCTCAGACTATAAACCGTATTATTGATGTATTTCCTGCGAGGCAGCAGCCTCAGGTGAAGGCGCAGCTTTCCTTTGTCTTGATGGGTGTTCTCTCTCAGCAATTGATACCGCATGCTTCTGGTAAGGGCAGGGTGCTTGCCGTAGAGGTGCTGGTGGCGAACCACGCGATAAAGAGTCAGATAAGGGAATCGAAGGTACACCAGGTATATTCTACTATACAGACAGGCCAGAAAGAAAGCATGCAGACAATGAATCAGTCTTTGTTTGAGCTCGTCGTAATGGGCGAGATCAAAAAGGAGGAGGCATTGGGCAGGACCACGGAGCTACAGGATCTAGAGAGGATGTTTAATGAAAAGAAGGGCTAGATGAAAAACCCGAAATTCGGTCTCGGATATTTTAGGTCCCAATAGCTATTATGGTCAAGAAAGTTATTAAAAAAAAATTAGGCGAACTTCTCATTGAAAGAGGGGTTATCAATAAGGAACACCTCCATCATGCGCTGGAGGTACAAAGGGAAAAGGGCGGGCTTATTGGACAGATACTTGTTACTCTGGGGTATGCCACTGAGGAAGCCATTGCGCAGGCATTGACGGCTCAGTACGGATTCCCTTATCTGCCTCTCGAAAATTATGAGATAGACCCCGAGGTGATAAGGATAGTACCCAGGAATGTGGCGTTTCAGTTCTGTCTTATCCCTATAGATAAGATAGGCAGTAATCTTACTATCGCTATGTCTAATCCGCTAAATGCCCTTGCGGTGGAGGATATAGAGCTTATTTCAGGTCTGTGTGTCCAGATTTTTGTCAGCACAGGGAGAGGGATAAGGAAGGCGATAGAGAAATATTATAAATAGCTTATATATGTATTCCCTAAAAGAACGCCTGACAGAGATATTAATCAAGGATAAGATTGTTTCCGAAGCGCAGTTAAAAAAGGCGCTGAAACAGCAGAAGCAGAAGGGCGGTTCACTCAGGGATATATTGGTAAAGCTCGGTTTTGTGAATGAAAAAGAGTTGATGGCAGTTTTAAGCCAGGGCCTGGGTATTCCACCCATAGCACTTTCCCGTTTTAAGATAGATAGTGAGATCCTAAAGCTCATACCCCGCGATGCTGCAAGAAAATACCAGATAGTCCCTGTTTCAAAGGTTGGCAATATCCTCACGGTTGCCATGTCAGATCCCCTGAATATCTTTGCCATAGATGATCTAAGAACATTGACAGGTCTTGAGATAGGTACGATTATAGCCTCTCCTAAGGAGATCCAGGGGGTAATAGAACAACATTACGAAGAGGATACCCATGAGGCAATAGAAGAATTGGTAAAGGATATGAGTGCAGAGGAACTCGAGATTATAAAGGCAGGCGAGGTCAAAGAGGAGGTTGATTCAGCCAGGATTTTAAAGCTTATTGAGGAGGCCCCTGTTGTAAAACTGACGAATATGATACTGGAAAATTCTATAAAGGCCAGGGCAAGCGATATATTGATAGAGCCCATGGAGCGTTCTTTGAGGTTACGCTATAGGGTGGACGGTCTCCTCAGAGAGATAGAATTGCTCCCCAAAAATATGCACGAGTCTATAGTATCAAGGATAAAGGTTATGTCTAACTTGAATATCGCAGAACGCAGACTGCCTCAGGACGGTAGGTTTAAATCGAAGATACAGGGAGGCGAGGTCGACTTTAGGGTCTCTGTTATACCTTCAATCACAGGAGAAAAGGTGGCCCTCAGGGTGCTTGACAAGTCCCATGCCATGCTTGACATCGAAAAGCTCGGGTTCACAAAATACAATCTGGAGATATTCAAGAAATGTGTTTTGCAGCCGCACGGCATGATCCTGGTCTGCGGCCCTACAGGCAGTGGCAAGACTACTACACTCTATTCTTTATTGAAGCATATCCATGACCCTGAAAAAAATCTTATCTCTGTCGAGGATCCTGTAGAATACCAGATACAGGGCGTGAATCAGGTCATGGTTAGGAGCGAAGTAGGCCTTACATTTGCCAACGCATTGAGGTCTATCCTTAGACAGGACCCGGATGTAATTATGATAGGAGAGATACGAGATTTTGAAACAGTTGACATTGCGATAAAATCTGCCCTTACGGGCCACATCGTCCTTTCAACATTGCATACCACGACTGCATGCGGTTCTGTGGTGAGGCTTGTGAACATGGGCGTCGAGCCGTTTTTGATAGGTTCTTCCTTGATAGCCATAGCGGCCCAGAGGTTGGTTCGCAAGCTATGTCCGAAATGCAAGGAGGCCTACAATCCGTCTCGGTTCCTTCTTTCCAGGTTGGGGATTAGTAAGGGCACCTTTTACAAACCAAAAGGGTGCGGGGAGTGTTTGAATTCAGGATATAGAGGCAGGATCGCTATCTGTGAGATTCTCAGGATGACCCCGTCGGTGAGGGGTCTAATATTGAAAAAGGTGCGGGGGAGCGAGATAAAACAGACTGCCAGAAAAGAGGGCATGAAGACACTCAGGGAGAGCGGGATTCAGAAGGTGTTGCAGGGTATCACGAGCTTAGAAGAGATATTGCGCGTAACAGTAGCGGATGAATAGCTGCAGAGTAAGTTGTGAAGGTAAGATTTGAGAGAAGATTATGTCTAAATCAGTGCACGATAGATTAAGCCGGATATTGGTTAAAAACAAGATTGTTACAGAGAAGGATCTTAAACGTGCCAGGGAGATTCAAGCCAGGCAGGGAGGTGGTTTAAGCAGCATACTGCTTAAGGAAGGGATGGTAGCGGAAAAGAAGATGATGTCTATTATGAGCACTGCATTTAATATACCTGCCATAAATCTATCGAGATATAAAATAGAGAAAGAGTGCGTTAATGTCATACCGGAAAATATGGCGAGGCAATATAAGCTTATTGCCATATGCAAATTGTCAAATACCCTTATAGTGGCAATGGCAGACCCGTTGAATATATTTGCGATAGATGATTTAAAGATGGTTACCAAGCGTAATATAGAGCCTGTTTTGAGCACCGAGACAGATATCGTCCGGGCAATGGATAGATTCTACGTTTCTGAAAATAAGGCACTTTCAGATATGTTCAAGGAGGGGGATGAGAGTGAACTCGAGGTCGTAAATGCCTCAAAGGAGGAGTTTGACCTGAGCGCAGCTGTCCTTGAGGGAGAGGGTCCGCCGATAGTCAAGATTGTGAATCTTATCATTCTTGAGGCATTGAAAAAAAGGGCCTCTGATATACATATAGAGCCCGAAGAGGGAAATGTGAGGGTGCGTTACAGGATTGACGGGGCCTTACATGACACCCTCAGGATACCAAAGAAAAGTCAGAATGCAGTACTGGCAAGATTAAAGATTATGTCCGGGATGGACATAACAGAGTCGCGCATACCGCAGGACGGAAGGTTTAAGATGCGCACCCAGAAGAAAGAGGTGGATTTCAGGGTCTCTGCCTTGCCGACCTCTTTCGGGACCAAGATTGTTTTAAGGGTCCTGGACAAGGCCAATCTTTCAGTAGGGCTGGATGCGCTGGGATTTTCGAAATACGCCCTTGAAAGATTTAAGGAGGCGGTTGTCAGGCCGTTTGGTATGATACTGGTAACAGGCCCTACGGGTAGCGGAAAATCCACTACGCTTTATTCTGTCGTCAATCAGATGAACAAGCCCAGTAGAAGTATTATGACCATAGAGGACCCCGTGGAGTATCAGGTTGAGGGTATAACCCAGATGCAGGCGAATTCAGACATAGGTCTGACCTTTGCAAATGGTTTGCGTTCGATCTTAAGGCAGAGTCCGGATATTATAATGATAGGTGAAATAAGGGATGCAGAGACAGCGGATATTGCGATAAAGGCATCATTGACAGGTCAGCTTGTCTTGAGCACGCTCCATACCAATGACGCGCCGACAGCCATAGATAGACTTGTTGATATGGGGGTCGAGCCGTTTTTGATAGCCTCTTCACTAATATTAGTGGCTGCGCAGAGGTTGTGCAGGGTGATATGCAAAAGCTGTAAAGGTGAGGGCATAAACTGCAAAAGGTGTTCCTCTACCGGATATTACGGCAGGCGTGCCATTCTGGAGGTCTTGAGTGTCGATGACAGGGTGCGGGAGATGATTATAGAGAGGGCCTCCAGTGACGATATCAGAAGGTATGCAGTTTCACAGGGCATGAAGACCCTGAAGGATGATGCGCTGGAAAAGGAAAGGCAGGGCATAACCACAATGGAAGAGGTCCTGCGTGTGACCTCACAAGGGTGAGGAGACGATGCCAATTTATAGATATGTAGCAAAAGAGAAGATGGGAAGGACAGTAAGCGGGACGCTGGAATATTCTGATAGATCTCTTTTGATAGCTGCCCTTCGCAAAAAGGGCTTGGTTATAATCTCTATTGAGGATACCAAAAGAAAAAAAGCAGGCTTTCTCGGCAAAAGGGTAAAACTCGAAGAGGTTGTTATATTTTCCAGACAGTTGGCCACCATGGTTGATAGCGGTATTCCGCTTGTCCAGGCCATGGATATCCTGGCCGACCAGATAGAAAATCCAAACTTTAAGAAGATCGTATCTGCTATCAGGGATGATATTGAAGTTGGTTCAAGCCTTTCCGATGCACTTTTAAAACACCCTCAGGTATTTTCGCCTCTCTATATAAATATGGTGAAGGCCGGCGAGTCAAGCGGATCTCTCGACGATATATTGGACAGGCTCGCCAGTTATTTAGAAAAGGCAAACAACCTCCAGAGAAAGGTTAAGACCAGTCTGATCTATCCTGCTGTTGTAATCTCGATGGCGATCCTTATAACGCTTGTCATGCTCCTGAAGGTAATCCCTACATTCAAGGGTATCTTCAAGATGCTTGGAGGGACGCTTCCTTTACCCACGAGGATATTGATACTTATCAGTGATACCTTGCGCAGGATGTTTCTTTATGTAGTCATAGCGCTTTCAGGCATTATATTTACCATAAAGAAATACCTGAAGACGTCTCAAGGGAGGGCCGTGTTTGACAGCAGTATTTTGAGATTGCCTATTCTGGGCCCGCTTTTTAGGAAGGTTGCCGTTGCGAAATTTACAAGGACACTTGCCACGCTTGTGAAAAGCGGGGTTCCTATACTCAGTTCATTAGAGATAGTAGGAAAGACCTCCGGGAATTCAGTAATAGAAAAGGCGCTTGAGGATGTGCGAAAAAGCATAAAGGAAGGGGAAAACATTGCCGGACCACTCGAAAAGAGCGGGGTATTCCCGCCTATGGTGGTAAGGATGGTAAACGTAGGTGAACAGACAGGCGAGCTTGAAAAGATGCTTGGGAAGATAGCTGATTTTTATGACGATCAGGTAGATGCTGCTGTGAGCGGGTTGACCAGTCTTATAGAACCGCTGATAATAGGGTTTCTGGGTATCGTGATAGGCGGCATAGTGATAGCCATGTTCCTGCCTATATTCAAGATGACAGAACTCGTAGCCCACTAGGCCGTAGCTCTCAGGGATTATTCTGCCAAAAGGCTCCTAGGAAATTGCATTGAAGTTATCACCTCAAGGCGATTCTCTTGCATATGAAGATATTAAGGATAATTGCGAGGTTGAATATCGGCGGCCCGGCGAGGAATGCGGTACTTTTAACAGAGGGCTTCTCGACTCGTCCGGACTTCGTCGGGACTCACTCGAACAATATTGAGTGGGAGACGGTATTGGTGTGCGGGGAGGTTGAGGGGAATGAAGGGGATATGATGTATCTGGCGAGGGGGAAGGGGATTGAGCCGGTGATGGTGGCGGAATTAGGAAGGGAGTTGTCGTTTTGGGATGACTGGAGGGCATTTTGGAAAATTTATAAGATTATCTGCCAGGAGAAGCCGGATATTGTACATACGCATACGGCTAAGGCAGGGGCGTTAGGACGTGCAGCGGCCTGTTTGTATAAGGTGAAAGGTCTAAGGTGTAAAGTAGTGCATACGTTTCATGGGCATGTCCTGCATGGTTATTTCGGGGGGATTAAAACATGGTTTTTTATCCGGGTTGAAAAGATATTGGCCTTATTTACGGATAAGATCATTACGGTGAGTCAGACCTTAAAAAAAGAGTTGGTTGAAGGATTCGGGATTGCCCCGGGGGAAAAATTTGAGGTGGTGGAATTGGGGTTTGAGCTGGAGGAGTTGTTAGGGCTGCCAGTGGGAGAAGCAGGGAGGTGTGTGAATATTGGGATTGTGGGGAGGTTGGCGCCGATAAAGAATCATAAGATGCTTATGAGGATAGCCTCTAGCATAGTGCAGCGCGCAGAGCGCATGGCCGGTAATATCAGGTTTGTTATAATCGGAGACGGGGAGTTAAGGCATGAGCTGGAGCGATACGCTGAAGAATTAGGCATAAAGGAAATGGTAGAGTTTGTAGGGTGGGTGAAGGATTTGAAGAAAATTTATGAGGAGTTGGATATCGTGGTTTTAACGTCTCTAAACGAAGGGACCCCTGTTTCTATAATAGAGGCGATGGCTGCCGGGAGGCCTGTGGTTGCTTCTGATGTGGGCGGCGTGAAGGATATTATAAAGGATGGGGAGAGTGGGTATCTGGTAGGCTCGGGTGATGAGAAGGATTTTAGTGAGAGATTAATGGAGTTGATAAATGATGCAGAGAAAAGGAGGAGATTCGGGCAGTATGGCAGGAGTTTGGTAAAAGATAGATTTTCAAAAGATAGGTTGATAAAAGATACCGAGGGGTTGTATAATACGATGTGTTATCACGAGGGGGCCTTTCGACTTTGCTCAGGGTAAACTCCGCGACGAAACAATCTTATGACAAATATCCGCGAAATCGTCGATTTTCGTACGGGACAGCTTTAGATAATATCATGGAGGAGACAATAAGATGAAGGTATTGATTACGGGTGGTGCGGGATTTATCGGCTCTCATCTGGCAGATGAATTGCTCGGCAGAGGGGATGAGGTTGCGGTGCTGGATGATCTCTCTACGGGCAGGTTTGAGAATGTCGAGCACATAACCGGAGATAAAAACTTTGAGTTTGTCGAAGGGACCATCTTAAACGGAACGCTTGTAGATAAATTGGTCGAGAGGTGCGATGTGGTGTACCATCTGGCCGCCGCCGTAGGCGTGGACCTTATAGTAAGAAAACCCTTAGAGTCCCTGATTACAAACATAAAAGGGAGCGAGATGGTGCTGGACATGGTGCATCGTTATCATAAAAAGGTGCTCATAGCCTCTACCTCTGAGATATACGGCAAGAACGTAAACGGCCCTTTGAATGAGGACCACGATAGGATATTAGGGTCTCCCCTTAAGTCCAGATGGGGATATTCTACCGCCAAGGCAGTGGACGAGATGCTCGCTTATATATATTGGAGACAGAAGAAGGTGCCTACCGTAATAGTGAGGCTTTTTAATACGGTAGGCCCCAGGCAGACAGGGGCCTACGGCATGGTAATACCGAGGTTTGTAAAGCAGGCGCTCAAGGATGAGGATATAACGGTATATGGAGACGGAAAACAATCCAGGTGTTTTTTACATGTTAAAGATACGGTAGGGTCTCTTATTAAACTGATGGATAAGGGTGCAGCCGTCGGCAACGTGTTTAATATCGGAAGCCAGGAAGAGGTAAGTATAGAGGGTCTTGCCAGAAAGATTATAGATATTACAAAGAGCAAATCGAAGCTTGTTTATATACCTTACGATAAGGCCTATGAAGAAGGGTTTGAGGATATGCGGCGCCGTGTGCCTGACACGGCTAAGGCAAGAGCAGCGATTGGGTTTAAGCCGACAATAGATCTGGAAGGAATAATTAAAAGTGTAGTGGAATATGCAGAGAGCTCATAGGTCATAGATCATAGGTTCGATTTAGGATTCTATCAGCTATGAGCTAAGCCTATAAATACCCATGGTTCTTACTCACCTTGTCCCATTCCTTGTCTCATTTGCAATCTCTATCGTCTTAACCCCTGTCGTTAGAGGGATAGCTCTCTCCAAGGGTTATGTGGCCAAGCCAAGAAAGGACAGGTGGCACAAAAAGGACACGGCCCTCTTTGGCGGCATAGCTATCTTCATCTCCTTCCTTGTGTCTTATCTCTTATTTGCAAAACTCAGTATCTATAATATCGGTATTGTCTTATGTGGGGCCATCATCTTTGGTCTGGGGCTTTTTGACGATGTCTTCCATATAAAGCCCCACACAAAGCTTATAGGCCAAATCGTGGTCGCATCTCTATTGGTCACTTTCGGCGTCCAGATAAGGATCATACCCTATCATATAATAAGTTTTCCCCTTACGATAATCTGGGTAGTCGCGATTATAAATGCCTTCAATCTCCTAGATAATATGGACGGGCTTTCGTGCGGGGTAGCGGCAATCGTAAGTGCTGTTTTATTTATCTGTTCCATTTTTAACGGAGGCTATGTATGGCTGCCGGCCCTGATACTTACGGGGAGTTTGCTGGGTTTTTTAAGATACAATTTTCCTCCGGCAAAGATATTCATGGGCGATGCAGGAAGCATGTTTATAGGCTTTATGCTGGCTACCATGACACTTCAGGAAAGCTGGAAGGAATCAACGAATCTGGTAATGATAGTTGCCATACCTGTTTTCCTATTAGCCGTCCCCTTATTTGATACTACCTTTGTTACGCTTGCCAGGGGCTTGGCTTCACGCAGGGTGTTCCAGGGAGGAAAGGACCATATCTCGCACAGGATGGTGGTCCTGGGGCTTTCGGAGAAAAAAACAGTGCTTGTCCTTTATTTTATAAGCCTGTTTTTCGGAGGGGTCAGTGTCCTTTCAATCTTTGTCCAGCCGATGGTAACAGCCATGCTTGTCCTCCTGGTAGCCGTGGTCTTAGTATATTTTGCGGCCTTTCTGGGAAAGGTAAAGGTCTATACCGATACCGAGGTAAAAAAACTTAAGAAGCGCAACGGCAGCACAATCCTGGGCGGTATCCTCATGCACAAGAGGAGACTCCTGGAGGTAGGCCTTGATTTTATATTGATATGCACTGCCTATATAACAGCCTATCTATTGAGGTTTGAGGGTGTTTTGTCCCCTGCCACCCAGGCCCTTATCGTAAAATCCCTGCCCCTCGTAGTGATTATAAAATATCTGGTCTTTTTTAAATTTGGGCTTTATAGAGGCATGTGGAGATATGTAAGCATATCGGATTTGATAACCATCTTTAAGGCAGTCTTATCAGCTTCCCTGGCCTCCTCGCTGGCCATCCTTTTTATATGGAGGTTTGAAGGTTTTTCAAGGGCAGTTTTTATAATAGACTGGCTGTTACTCTTTGTCTTTATATCAGGTGCAAGGGTTTTAGAGAGGATCTATAAGGAGCTCTTTGATCAGGTGCGTTTGAGCGGTAAGAGGATCCTGATTTATGGGGCTGGAGACGCAGGAGAGTTTATCTTGAGAGAGATAAAGAATAACGATTTCCTGCACTATAAACCTGTGGGTTTTCTGGATGACGATGAGGAAAAGAGAGGCAGGTATATACACGGCCTCCCTGTTCTTGGGGCAAGGGATGATATCGCCCACCTTATTAAATACAAGCAGATAGACGAGATAATATTGGCAATGCCCAAGATCTCGGACGACACCATAGGCGATATAGTAGGTTTCTGCAAGGGCCTGAATATAAACTGCAGAAGGATGCAAGACATCCTCCCAAAATAGCTGAGACCGAATCTCGGTTTTCTCAGCAAAAAAAGCCGAGATTCGGTCTCAGCATCTCAATATCTCAACAAGACATGAAGATTGGGATTGACATACGTTCAACGCTTAAGAAGAAGACAGGTATAGGAAGATATACCGTTAACCTTCTCAATGCGCTTGCAGACCTTGACGAAAAGAACAGTTATTACCTTTATAGCAGCAAGAAGATCATGGATTTTAGAAGGGGCCTTTTGCGTCTGCCCGGGGCTAATTTCTCACATCGCGTAGATTATTTCAAAAGGGGACCTTCGGCGGTCCTTCCCGAGGTAGATGTGTTCCACACCTCGTCCTACGATTTACAAAGGCCGGGGAAGGCAAGGTATATCGTAACAGTCCACGACGTGATTATCAAGGCATACCCCCATGGACACAGTGAACGCACGATAAGAGAGATAGACGATAAGCTCAGGAGAGTCTTGGGCGAGGCAGATCTATTGGTGGCGGATTCTTACAATACAAGGTCAGACCTGCTCAAATTTTATAGTGCAGATGAGGCAAGGATAAAGGTGATATATCCCGGAGTAAATCTCAAGGTCGCGAGTCGCGAGTCGCGAGTCGCGAGTCACGAATATATTCTTTTTGTAGGCACCTTAGAGCCGCGGAAGAATGTAGCCGGCTTGATAAGGGCCTTTGACTGGTTTAGGAGACATTCAGGTACTAGGCATAAGTTAGTTATTACAGGCATGAAGGGATGGATGTTTGAGGATATCTTTAAGGCATACGAGGCATCAGGGTTTAAAAAGGATATAATCTTTAAAGGCTATGTAAGGGATGATGAATTGGCCGGGTTGTATCAGCAGGCATCGATCTTTGTGTATCCGTCATTTTACGAGGGGTTTGGCTTTCCGATAATCGAGGCATTCAGCTGCGGGGTGCCTGTTGTAACCTCCAGGACGTCTTCCTGCGGAGAGATAGCAGGGGATGCCGCGTTATTAATAGACCCTTATGATTATAAGGAGATAGGCCAGGCCATCTTAAAACTTGTTAATGACAATAGCCTGAAGGAGGAGATCGTCAGGAAGGGGCTTGAGCGTGCAAAGGAGTTCACCTGGAAAAAGACTGCACGAGAATTTTTGAAACTATTAAACACCTCATTGCCTTAACTTTACACTTAAAGCCAGGCTTCGAGTGTAAAGTTGGGGAGCTATAATTTGATTGACAAGGGGATTTTTTTTGCTATAATGCCAATTAAGTTGGATCTTCGGGAGAGGGTGAAATTCCCCACCGGCGGTGTACCTCCGTACCGAAAATTTGGTTCGGGGTGAACAGTCCGCGAGCTCGCTAATAGGCGGGCAGACCCGGCGCGATTCCGGGACCGATAGTAAAAGGCTAGATGGGAGAAGATAGTAACCGCAGATTTTAAGGCGGATTGCGCAGACAGCCCGAAGATTATCTTCGGGTTTTTTAATGAGCTCACAACTTACGCGACTGTAAGGAGCGTAAGTTGTATGAGCGAATTAATCCTGAAGGTGCGACGAATAGGAGCGCCTGAAGGATCGTATGAGCAGGTCATCCGACGGGGCAGACTGTGCGAGC
>CAJVXD010000006.1 GCA_913009675.1 uncultured bacterium
TTTTTTTTTTTTTCAAGCAGAAGACGGCATACGAGATATATCAGTGTGACTGGAGTTCAGACGTGTGCTCTTCCGATCTCGATAAGACCTGTCTTTTTTAATTTCCGAAGGATTGCCTGCAGTCTGGAAGCGCGTTCCGGATGATGAGGCCCTGTTTCATGCCTCAGATAGATTGGATGAAATATTAATGCTGTCTTCATAATGCTCGGGGTTAAACCTCGAACATCACCTTGAACATCAGCCTTGCTCTGCTCTTCTGACCTCACCTATGAATCTCTCCATCAAGTCTATGTCTTTCCTGCCCGGCCCTGATTCTATGCCGCTTGAAACATCTACTCCGTAGGGCCTGACCTCTTTTATAACATCATAGACGTTGGCCGTATTCAGCCCCCCTGATACAATAATAGGCCTGCCGTATTCTTTTGCCAAAATCGCAAGGGCCCTATCAAAGCCCTTACCTGTGCCGCCATATACGTAGCTTCTATAGGTATCCAACAAAAATGCGTCAGCGGGGTAGCCTTCGATAGAAGAAAGGCCTTTTTTATCCTTAACCCTAAAGGCCTTGATCAGCTTAACGCCGTTCCCCCGGGATCTCTTAAGGTCCAGACTATAGGTTATATCTTCATCTCCATGCAGCTGCACAACATCTAATCCGCATCTCTCCACACACTCTTCGATAACCCCTATGTCCTCATTAACAAAGACCCCGACCGCGCTGATGAAAGGCGGCATCTTTTTTATTATTCTCTCGGCAGTCTCCGGCTTTACGTAACGCGGGCTTCCCTTAAAAAATACGAAACCAAGCGCATCAGGTGATGTCGAAATCGCCTTTTCGGCATCACCTGCTGAAGTAATACCGCAAAACTTCACCCTCACCTTACCCATCGGACACTATGCTCCTTTATTGCCCATAATCTGATTAATCTTGCCTTCGATGTCTGGGGCGGCCAGAAACGTCTCCCCAATCAAAACAGCATCTACACCTGCCGATCTTAATCTTGCAATGTCTTCGCTGGTCTTTATACCGCTTTCGCTTATCCTTACAATCTCCTTCGGTATCCTCGGAAGCAGCCTGAACGTCGTCGACAAGCTCACCTTAAATGTATCGAGGTCTCTATTGTTGATCCCTATTATCCGCGCATCTGCAGCCAATGCCTTTTCCAGATCTCCTTCATCGTGGACCTCAACGATAGAATCCATGCCGATTGTCTTTGCAAGGTGAACGAAGCCCTTTATCTCTTTCTTAGAAAGTATCCCTGCAATCAAAAGAATCGCATCCGCTCCATGATAACGCGATTCATAGACCTGATACTCATCTACGATAAAATCCTTTCTCAAGACAGGCAGGCCAACGCTCTGTTTCACCGCCCCTATATAAGATATATCCCCCCCAAAAAATCTCTTGTCCGTCAGAACCGATATGGCCCTGGCACCATTCTTTCTATATATCCCTGCTATCTGTGCAACATCTATCTTTTCACGAAATCCCTTTTTGCGGGAGGGCGACCTCTTCTTTATCTCAGCAATAAGATTTAGGCGGCCGGGGCTTGAAAGGCCTTCCGCAAAAGGCCTTACGCCTTTCAGAAGACGCCCTGAATCAACAAAATGCGTTATCGGCATCTTAAGCCTTGATACCTCTAGTTCTTTTCGCTTCAGATTAACGACCCTTTGTAAAAAATTTTTCATTTATTTGTAAATTCTATAAGCTGCTGTAGTTTTTTCCCGGCCCTGCCCGAGTCAATGGATTCACTTCCCATCCTTACGCCTTCGAGAAAATCCTTGGCACTGCCCCCGGCTACAAGGGCTGCCGATGCATTTAAAAGCACGACATCCCGGCACGGGCCCTTCTCACCAGAGATAACTGCCTTCACGCGCCTGGCGTTTTCCTCGCAGGTGCCGCCTCTTATATCATTGATATGTGCTGTCTTTATACCAAAATCACGCGGTTCTACATAAAATGTCCTTACCTTTTTATCCCTTAATTCCGATATCTTTGTTTTACCGGTAATAGTAATCTCGTCCAGGGTATCCATGCCATGCACGACAAACGCCCTTTTTATGCCGAGGTTATTCAATACGTTCGCAACTACATCCGTGAGGTCCTCGCGATAGACGCCCAGCACCTGACAATCCGCCTGTGCAGGATTGGTGAGGGGGCCCAGTATATTAAATATCGTCCTGATACCTATCTCCCTGCGCGGCCCTATAGCGTATTTCATGGCCCCGTGAAAAAGAGGCGCATATAAAAAACCTATGCCTATCTTTTCTATGCACTCCCTGACCCTGTCCGGCGCTATATCAATATTTACGCCAAGCCCCTTCATAACGTCGGCACTGCCGCACTGGCTCGAGACACCTCTATTGCCGTGTTTCGCTACCCTAAGCCCTGAGCCGCTGACTACAAAGGCCGTGGTCGTAGAAATATTAAAGGTATTCGTACCGCTACCCCCTGTCCCGCATGTATCTATTATCGTCTCTCTATCTATATTTATATCGTCTCTATCGATATCGACTGTCTCGACGACGAGGCCTAACCTTAGGGCCTTTTTTCGCATCACCATGGCGGCACCGGTAATCTCTTCGATTGTCTCACCCTTCAACCTCAGCGCTGTTATAAAACTCCCGATCTGAGCCTGCGTTGCCTGGCCCGACATAATCTCGTCCATAGAAAGGGCCATCTCTTCCCTCTCCAGGTCAAACCCTCCTACAATCTTTTTAATCGCTTCCTTTATCATGCCGTATTCCCTTTCATATTTATAAAATTGCTCAACAATCTCTTGCCCTGCCTCGTCAATATAGACTCCGGGTGAAACTGTACACCCCACACATGAAATCTTCTATGCCTCAAACCCATGATCTCTCTTTGTTTCGTCCATGCAGTAATCTGGAGCACGCCCGGCAGCGACTTTCTCTCCACTATCAACGAATGATACCTGGTCGCCTCAAAGGGATTTGTTATGCCTCTAAAGATCCCTGTCTTTGTGTGGTGTATCATAGAGGTCTTGCCGTGCATCAGTCTCCGGGCTCCCACTATCCTTCCACCGAATACCGCCGCAATGCACTGGTGCCCCAGACAGACCCCAAGTATAGGGACCTTCCCGCTAAAGCCTCTTATTACGTCATTAGAGATCCCTGCCTCAGGAGGCCTGCCAGGCCCGGGGGATATAACGATATGGCTGGGTTTCAGTCTTTCTATATCCTCCAGGGCTATCTTGTCGTTTCTATACACAACGACCTTTTTCCCCAACTCCGACAGATACTGGACCAGATTGTAAGTAAATGAATCGTAATTATCTATTACTAATATCATACCATTCCTCGTGCATAACTTAATGATACCCCACCCCTAACAGCAACCTTACACTTAAAGCCGGGCTTCAAGTGTAAGGTTCGCTATATAAGGAAAGCCTATACGTCTCCTTTTTCTGCCATCTCAATAGCCTTTATCATGGCCTTTGCCTTATCAAGTGTCTCCTGGTATTCTTTTGCGGGCACTGAGTCAGCTACAATCCCTGCGCCTGCCTGTATGAATGCGTCATTGCCTTTAACGAGTATAGTTCGTATGTTGATACAGGTGGCCATGTTCCCCGAGAAGCTAAAATATCCTACTGCCCCGGCATATGGACCCCGTCTTGCATTTTCCAATTCATCTATTATCTCCATAGCGCGTATCTTGGGGGCGCCGCTAACCGTGCCGGCAGGGAATGTCGCCCTTAATACATCGTATGCATCCTTGCCCCTGGCTAACCGCCCTACACAATTGCTCACAATATGCATGACATGAGAATACCTCTCGATAAACATAAAATCCGACACCTTCACGCTGCCAGGGACACAGACCCTGCCAATATCGTTCCTGCCCAGATCGACCAGCATAACATGTTCGGCCCTTTCCTTAGCGTCGCGCAGAAGTTCATGCTCAAACATGCTATCCTCTTCTTCGTCTTTCCCCCTTGGCCTGGTCCCGGCTATTGGCCTTACCTCCACCTTCTTGTTTTCACAGCGCACAAGAAGCTCGGGGGATGAACCTATCATCTTTATCCGGCCAAGATTGAGATAATACATATAAGGCGAGGGGTTCAGGGACCTCAATTCGCGATAAACATCCAGCGGATCACACCTTAACGTAGTATGAAACCTCTGCGAAAGGACCACCTGTATAATATCCCCTGCCTTTATATATCTCTTGGCCTTTCTTACAGATCCCTCGAATCCCTTCTTTGTAAAATTAGACTTCATCCTGCAGCTCTGCCTCTTTCCTGTCTTAGCGGCGGTGCGGTCCTTTGCAGGCTTGTTTAACCTTTCCATTATCTCATCTATCTTTCTTACTGCATTATCGTAGATCTCCCCTATCCGCTTCGCCCCTCCGTCTATGTCCTTTATATATCCGTTCGCCACAATCTTTATCTTGTGGGTCAAGCGGTCAAAGATTACATGGTTGTCCGCCAATATAAAAATAGAATCCTCTATGCCTAACGGGTCCCTGTTCTCGTCGGGGATATCCTCGAAAAACCTCACCATATCATATCCCATATACCCAACGAGCCCGCCTGAAAATCTCGGAAGCTCCTTTATGCATGCAGGCTTAAAGCCCTGCATAACCCGGGCTATCTCCTTAAGAGGGGAATCCGTAAAAAAGGCCCTTTTCCTGCCATCCTCTATCAATTCAACAGCACGGCCTCTGCTTTTAAAAATAACAGACGGCTCTATGCCTATAAAGGAAAACCTGGCAATCTTTTCCTGGCCCTCGACAGACTCCAACAAATACGAATAATCACCCTTCAGCTTCATAAAGACAGAAACAGGGGTTAAGAGGTCCGCCAGTATCTCTCTATATACGGGGATGACATTTGATGACTTCGAGAGTTCTATGAATTTTTTCCTGGATGGATAATACATATATTATTCTTACGGTTTTAAGCCTGTTTATTTTTTACCCTTCTATAGAAACAACTCCTGTTTCCAGTATGACAGGCTACGCCCTTCTGCCTGACCTTTATAAGAAGCGTGTCCATGTCGCAGTCATAATAAACAGCCTTTACAAATTGAAAATTCCCGGAGGTCTCGCCTTTGGTCCAGTATTTCCCTCTGGAGCGCGACCAGAAACAGGTCTTACCTGACCTCAATGTCCTCCTTACTGAAACCTTGTTCATATACGCCAGCATTAAAACTTCTCCATTCCTGTAATCCTGTACTATTGCCGGCATCAACCCGTTTTTATCAACCTTCAAATCTTTAATGCTAAAACCTTTGCTTTTCATATCCTTACCTCTACGCCTTTCTTTTTAAGGTAGTCCTTGGCATCCTTTATAGAATATTCCCTGAAATGAAAGATAGATGCTGCAAGCGCCGCATCCGCCTTACCCTCAACCAGAACCTGATGCAAATGCTCCAGATTCCCTGCCCCACCGGAAGCTATAATGGGGAGACTTAGGCTTTCCGAAAACGACCTGGTTAACTCTATGTCATACCCCTTCCTTGTACCGTCCATATCCATGCTTGTTAAAAGTATCTCTCCTGCCCCGAGCCCCTCGGCCTCTTCACCCCATCTGAGCGCATCAATACCGGTAGGCGTCCTGCCGCCGTTAATGTAAACCTCCCACCTAAGGCCCGTGTCTCCTTCCGAACGCTTTGCGTCAATAGCCACCACTATACACTGGCTGCCAAATCTTTCTGCTGCTTTTCTTACAAGCTCCGGATCCTGTATAGCTGCCGTATTGATCGAGACCTTGTCTGTCCCTGCGTTCAATAGATCTCTTATATCATCAAGGTTTCTTATGCCACCACCGACAGTCAGGGGCATAAAAACCGTCTCTGCCGTCCTCCTTACAACGTCCAGCATAATATCTCTCTTTTCGAAACTTGCCGTTATATCCAGAAAGACGATCTCGTCTGCTTCTTCTCTGTCATAGACCTGAGCAATCCCTACGGGGTCTCCGGCATCCTTAAGGTCTAAAAACTTGACCCCTTTGACAACCCTTCCGTTTTTGACATCCAGACATGGGATAATACGTTTCGTCAACATTAATTATGACCCGCTTCGCTCGGCAACTTCACAGATAATCGCACCACGCAGTAACAACTTTACGCTTGGAGCCAGGCTTCAAGCGTAAAGTTAGGATAGTACTGTGTATTGCCTGCGGCAGCTACTTCGCTGCCTCTATTGCCTCTTCCAGATCAATCTTCCCTTCATATAAAGCGCGTCCGATAATAATACCTTTCAGATTTTTGGCGCCAAGCCCCTTCAGCTTTTTTACGTCTCCCAGGCCGGAAATGCCCCCCGAAGCCACAACAGAGATATCTGTAACTGCAAGGATTTTCCTCAATATCTCTATATTAGGGCCCCTTAGCACCCCGTCCGTCGCTATGTCTGTTACGACTATGATACCTACCCCTGCCTTCCGGACCTGCTCAATTGCATCAACCGGAGTTAGCCCGGTCTTCTCCAGCCATCCCCTTTTAACAACTCTACCTTCCTTAAAGTCTATACTGACCACTATCTTCCCGCCAAACCTAAAAACCAACTTCTTCAGAAAATCCATATTCCCTATTGCACTCGTCCCTAATATAACCCTTTCCGCCCCCTCTTTTAAAAAATACTCCACATCCTCGACTGTCCGCAGGCCTCCCCCAACCTCACACGGTATCCTAACGCTCTTTATAATGCGGCTTATAGTGTCCCCGTTCTTTATCTTCCCTTCTCTCGCACCATCTAGATCCACAATATGTAAAAATCCCGCGCCTTTAGCCTGCCAGTTCAAGGCAACCTCTACAGGGTCATCTGAATAAGACCGCTCTTTTGTAAAATCCCCCTGCTGTAACCTGACAACCCTGCCCTGGATTATATCTATAGCGGGAATAACTATCATAACCCTACAAAATTTTTTATAATCTTTAGGCCTATGGTTTGACTCTTCTCCGGGTGAAATTGAAACGCATAAATATTATCCTTGTGTATACCTGAAGTAAATCTGGTACCGTAATCCGTCTCGCAAATAACCGTTTTTTTATCTTCAGGTTCTACGTAATAGGAGTGCACAAAATACATAAAACTTCCGTTTGGCACGCCGGATAGTATCCCGGGTTTCGACTCCCGGTTCCCGGTCCTCATCCTATTCCATCCCATATGCGGGATCTTTAATCCGTTTGAACTATCAAATCTTTTCACCCTGCCTCTTAAGATATTAAGCCCTTTTTTATTGCCATCTTCCTCGCTTTCTGAAAATAAAAGCTGAAGGCCCAGGCATATCCCTAAAAACGGCCTCTCTCTCCCGAGTGCGTCCTTTATGGCCATAATTAAACCCTTCTTCTGTAATTCCTCCATCGCCTTGCCGAATGCCCCCACACCAGGCAGAACAATCTTATCCGAATCCAAGATATCCCTGACAGAAGAACTCACCCTGACGTCCGGGCAAAATAACTCAAAGGCCTTCTGCACGCTCCTGAGGTTGCCCATACCGTAGTCAATAATAGTGATCATAAACAATCAACCCTGCAATTATAGCCTGCCTTTTGTAGAGGGCACGCCTCTTACCCTGGCATTTAGCTGAGTCGCATTATCAAGGGCACGGGCCATTGCCTTGAAGATCGCCTCTACCAGATGATGCAGGTCCCTGTCAAACGAAAGTATCTCTATGTGCATATTGACCCCTGCGTTCATAACAAAGGCCCTGATAAACTGTTCTGCAGCAACAAAGGTATATTCCCTTATCGAGAGCCTGTCCAGGACCTGCCTTAGATTACGTCCGAGTTTATAGTGTACGTGGAGGGAAGGCCTGTTGCTGATGTCAACACTAACCCTGGCAAGGCTGCCGTCCATCGGCACAAAACTATCGCCGAACCGCTCTATACCCCTTTTATCTGCCAGGGCCTTCTTAAAGGCCTTGCCCAGCACTATCCCGACATCCTCATTGGTATGATGCAGGTCCACTTCCAGGTCGCCCCTTGCCCGTATCTCTAAATCAAAAAGGCCGTGTTTTGAGAAAAGGGTAAGCATATGATCGAGAAAGGATATCCCTGTTTTGACGCTGGAGTTTCCCCTGCCGTCAATATTTATCTCTACTGTAATCCCCGTTTCTTTCGTCTTTCTCTCTACCTTCCTTTTTCTCTTTTTCATGCCCACTCCCCATAGCTAATATAATATCCGCCAAGACGGATGTCATATTAAGTTCTAATCTGGCCTGAGCCAAGGACCAGGTACTTATAGCTGGTGATCTCCTCCAATGCCATCGGCCCCCTGGCATGTATCTTATCAGTCGATATGCCTATCTCGGCACCAAGGCCAAATTGATACCCGTCCGTAAACCTTGTGGAGGCATTCAGGTATACACAGGCCGAATCCACCCCCTTTAAAAATTCATCCGCTATCTTTTTATTCTTCGTAATTATTGCATCTGAATGACTCGAACCATATCTATTTATAAAACGGATCGCTTCCTGAACGTCATCAACCACCTTTACCGCCAGGATTAAGGCCAGGTATTCTGCATACCAATCTTTCTCGACTGCTCCTTTTATACCTTTTAAGATCTGCCGCGTCTTCGGACAACCGCGCAGCTCTACCTTCGCCTCCTTTAAGGCATGGGCAGCCTTCGGTAAAAAGGCCTTCGCAATATCCTTGTGCACCAATAACGTCTCTATTGCATTACACACGCCGGGCCTCTGGACCTTTGCATTCAGGGTAATACTAAGGGCCTTTTTCAAATCGGCATACTTATCAATATATAGATGGCATACGCCCTTATAATGTTTTATAACCGGTATACGGGAAATCCCGGCCACATGCCGTATCAGGCCTTCACCGCCGCGGGGGATAATCAGATCTACGAATTCAGGCGCGCTTAATAAAAAATCCACTGCCCTCCTCTCCTTTACGTCGATAATACTTACCGCCGCTTTTGGTATCCCGAATCTTTCGAGGTCCTTAGTAATCACCTCGTGTATGGCAAGATTAGAACTAATAGAATCGCTTCCTCCGCGTAAGACACATGCATTCCCCGACTTAAGACAGAGGCCTGCGCAGTCACTTGTTACATTAGGCCTGGCCTCATATATAATCCCTATGACCCCTATAGGCACCCGCACCTTTTTTATCAAGAGTCCGTTCGGCCTCTTCCACTCTTTTATAATCTCACCGACGGGATCTTTTAATGCTGCCACTGACCTCAAAGACTCTACCATCCCTTTTATGCGCTCATTGGTCAGGCTAAGCCTGTCGATAAAGGGCCCTGAGGTCCCTTTTTTCTTTGCACGTGAAACATCCCTTGCATTACACAGGAGGATATATCTTAAATTTTTTAACAGCGAATCCGCCATTGCAAGAAGGGCCTTGTTCCTATCTTTAGTCGAAACAGCTGAGAGGACCATGGAGGCCCGCTTTGCATCTTTTAATATTTTCAGAATTTTGTTTTTCAAGGATATAACCACCTTTCCGTAATCGTATGAGGGAACCCGAGAGCTACAATATTACCAGATTATCCCTGTGCACTACCTCCTGATAAAACCCTTCCGAGATCATCTTCACTGCCCCCTTTGTGTCCATCCCCTTTATCCTGTCAAGATTCTCCGTGCTGTAATTAGAAAGCCCCTTTGCAAATTCAACACCGCCGGCAGTAACTATCGATACGGCATCGCCGTATGAAAAACTACCTTCGACCGCCTTGACGCCGCAGGGCAATAGACTCTTTTTCTTCTCCACGAGCGCCTTCCTGGCACCATCATCCACTATGATCCTTCCATGCACCCTGGTGTTATATGCAATCCACCTCTTACGCGCCCGCATCCTGTTCTTTCTCGGGACAAACAGCGTCCCTGTATCCCCGCCGCTTAATATATCGAGGAGCACATCTTTCCTGCGCCCATTCGCAATCACGCAGCGCAGGCCTGAATTCATTGCAATCTTGCAGGCCTCCAGCTTTGTCCTCATACCGCCGAGCGAATACTCCTTGTCAGTGCCGCATGCCAGGCCCTCCAGGTCTCTGTTGACCTCCTTTACGATATCGATACGCGCACCCTTTCTATCAACGCATAACCCTTCCACATCCGTCAGGATAACCAAGGCATCTGCGTCAGAAAGGTTTGCTACCAGGGCTGAGAGTTGATCGTTGTCGCCGAATCTTATCTCGTCTACAGAGACTGTGTCGTTCTCATTGATAATGGGAACCGCCCTCTTGCTCAGCAGGGTATTGATAGTGTTTTCGGCGTTCAGATACCTGCGTCTTTCCGCGACGTCCTCCCGCGTCAGGAGTATTTGGGCCGCATGAAATCCATTCTTACTAAAATACTCTTCATATATATCCATTAAATGGGACTGGCCCAACGCAGCACAGGCCTGCTGTTCAGGTAAACTGGCAGGCCTTTTTTTCAACTTTAATATATGCATACCTGCCGCAATCGCACCGGAAGAAACGACTATTATCTCCCGCCCCTGTTTTAAAAGAATGGATACCTGACCGGCAAAATCCCCTATCCATCGCCTGTCCAATACAAGGCCCTTTGAGGTCAAGACGCTGGCACCGACCTTAACAACTATCCGTTTTGATCTTTTTAAACTCTCTCTATGCATAATACTATGTGATCAATAAAAATATGGAAAAATAACTTTACACTTTCCTGACATACACAAAGGTGTGAAGTTATCTTTTAAGTGCTTTATAAGCCGCCTCCAGCATGTCCTTTATCCCCTCGCCCGTAACACAAGAAATTGGATAGATAACCCTTCTGGTCTTCTGTTTAAAACGCCTCAGGTTCTCAACGGCATCCGGTAGATCCATCTTGTTTGCAACAAGTATCTGAGGCCTTTTCAATAGTCCTGTTTTATATAAATCAAGTTCCTTATTTATGGATTTGAGGTCCTGGACAGGATCTCTTTGATCCACTGCTGCCATATCTATCATGTGGATAAGGATCTTTGTCCTCTCGACATGCCTTAAGAATTCATCCCCGAGGCCCCTACCGGAATGTGCACCTTCTATTAAACCGGGTATATCGCAGATAACAAAACTTCTCTCCGGTCCCAGTCTCACCAGGCCCAGAACAGGCGTCTTTGAAGTAAAAGGGTAATCTGCTATCTTTGGCCTTGCATTTGAGACATGTGAAATGAGGCTTGATTTTCCGGCATTTGGGTACCCCACGATCCCCACATCAGCTACTAACTTTAATTCCAGGAACAAATACTTCTCTTCGCCGTCCCCCCCCTTGATAGCGACCCTATGCCTCGAATTACCCCTGCCTCCCTTCCCGCCTTTTGCTATGACTACCGAACGCCTCACCTCGCTCAAGTCACAGTAAGTAATCCCTTCGCGGGCGTCCTTCACCAGCGTACCGGCAGGCACCCTGATTATACAATCCTTCCCATCGTGCCCCTTCTTATGGTTGCTGCTGCCGTTGGAGCCTGAGTCTCCTCTAAAATGTTTTCTGAAATAGTAATCCACGAGGGTCTGGACATTGTTATCGGAAACTATAACCACGTCTCCGCCCTTGCCGCCGTCCCCGCCGTCAGGTCTTTTATATCTCTGGAATTTACCCTTGGAAAAGCTATGGCAGCCGTCTCCGCCGTCCCCCGCCTTTACAAATATCTCCACATGGTCTATGAACATAAATTCAGACTATATTTATCTTGCGTGCATTCCCGAATTTAACGACCCCGTCCTTTAATGCAAATAAGGTCCTATCCCTGCCCATGCCTACACCGGAACCGGGAAAAAATTTCGTGCCCCTCTGCCTGACGAGGATACTGCCTGCACTTACAAATTGGCCTTCATAGCGTTTAACCCCGAGCCGCTGAGAATTACTATCCCTGCCGTTTCTTGAACTTCCTTGTGATTTGGTATGTGCCATCGTATTCTCCTTTTTAATTAAAATCTGCAGCCGCAGCGCCTTGGGCTGCCAATAGGCACCATTAAGATGGTGCAGCTACACCTTTATCTCCTTCACCTTTAACACTGTATAGTCCTGCCTGTGCCCGATCTTCTTCTTTGAGCTTCCGTGCCTTCTTCTGTATTTGAAGGAAATAGTCTTTGGGCCGCGTTTCTCCCTCAATACCTCACAGACAACAGCCGCTCCTTTGATGTAAGGCCTTCCTATCGATATCTCTTTCTTCTCTGAAATAAAAAGCACCTTCTCTAATCTTGTCTCTTTGCCATCCTTGAGGCCTAGACGCTCCACCTCTAAGATATCCCCTTTGGACACCCTGTATTGTTTTGCTCCTGTCTCAACCACTGCGTACATTATATTAACCTCACTTTCTTTATTGGGGACACATCCCATTTTTCTCTTCTTTCTTAAGAAAAATGGGATGTGTCCCCAATTTCACTATTTCTGGATGCTGAACTTCTCTATATGCATCTCTGGTTCTGCTATTATGACAACCTTGGCCCTGTAGTCTGTCTCGAGCCGGCTGATTGAAGGCCTGTCCTCATTCAAGAGATAATTCGCCACCGCCGGATGTACATATGAGCGCACCTCCCTGACCCTCGAACGTTCGATCTCCTTCTTTATGGCACGCAGGACCTCTATGGCCATCGTGGTAACCGATTTCACGGCCCCCCTCCCCTGGCAATAAGGGCAATTTTGATACGAGACCCTTCTAATGCCTCTTCTAATACGCTGCCTCGTCATCTGAACTATACCAAACTCCGACATCTTTAATATCTTTATCCGGGCCTTATCCCTCTTTACGGCATTAAATAATATATTAAATATTTCCTGCCGGTGGCTCTCACGCAGCATATCAATAAAATCTATCACTATAATGCCGCCGATATCCCTCAGGCGTATCTGCCTGGCGATCTCGAATGCCGCCTCGGAATTTACCCTGAATGCGGTCTCCTCCATATTCTTTCTGCTAAAAGAACCGCTGTTTACGTCTATAGCGATAAGCCCTTCTGTCTCTTCTATAAATATATACCCCTTACAGGCCAAACTGATCTTTTTACTACAGAGCATCTCTATCTCTTTTTCTATGCCCCGTGACTCAAAAAGAGATACCCGTTCCTTATAAAACATGAGTTTCTTCTTCATGGCCGGCATTATATTGTTCGCAAAATGCCTGAGCTTTCCGTATTCTCCCCTGTCATCCACGAGGACCCTGTCTATGTCGTCCTTAAATATATCGCGCAGGATCCTGAATGTCAGGCCGTGCTCTTCGTGAACGATGCATGGCGGTTTGGCCCGGCCGGCGTCCTTTTGCACCTTCTGCCACAGCGCCGTCAGGTATTTCACCTCGCGCCTGAAATCTCTCTCATCCTTACCAACACCTGCTGTGCGCACAATCATCCCCACCTTAAACGCAGGGGCTATCTTCTTTAAGATCTTGTGCAGCCTCCTGCGCTCTTCATAGTCAGTAACCTTCTTTGAAACACCAAGATGATAATCAAAGGGCATGACTACAACGAATCTCCCCGGTAGGCCTATGTGTGTCGTAAGACGCGGGCCCTTATTTCCGATCGACTCCTTTACTACCTGGACCAGGACCTCCTGCTTTTGCTTGACAAGTTTATTTATATCAGAAGGACGCGGCCTGGGCGGACGCCTCACAGGGGCATTGTCCTCTTTGCCCAGTATATCAAAATCACGCGGCGGCGAGGTCATATCAGAGACGTATAAAAATCCATTTCTGGAACAACCTATATCTACAAATGCCGCACCTATACCGGATACCACTGAATTAACGATCCCTTTATAGATATTGCCGACCAGCGTTACCTCTGAGGCCCTTTCAATATGGTATTCCTGCAGAACCCCTGCCTCTACGACCGCAACCCGCTTCTCCTGCGATTCAACGTTTATCAAAATCTCTTTTTGCATCTAATATCCTCACTCCTTCCGGCAATCTTTCATTCAATCTCGATTTAAACTGTTCAGGCGAAATCCATCCCTCTATCTTAAAAACGGCCTTTTCTCCTTCACTCTCCACACCTAACTTCAAGGCGTTTCCAAAACCTATCCTATAATGAGGAGAATAACCCTGACTCAGCACCACGGGCAGATCGGCCCTCCTTACAGCCCTTTGAAAAAGCCTTACGATGTCTAAGTGTGAGATTTGGGCCAGGACCCCTCTTTTACAAAATCTCGCCTCTATTTTCATAGATCTATCTATTCGCTGTCCCTATTTCTTCTTAGCGGCGGCTGGTTTCTTAGCGGTGATCTCTTCTGCGTCCGCGGAA
>CAJVXD010000007.1 GCA_913009675.1 uncultured bacterium
ATCGCAGCCGAGCTCTTATATCAGCAAAGCAAGAAGGCCGGCCTGGGCGATCTTAGTAAAGAGACTGATAAACAATTCGAGGCTATTAAAAAAGGATTTCCTTCAGAAGGCGAATTTAAAAAGCTATTGAAGGAAAGAGGCATAACAATAAAAGACCTTAAGGAAGATATAAAAAAAGGTGTCTACATAAAGGCCTTTTTAAATAAAGACGTATATAAGAATATTAAAGTAACCGAAGAAGAAAAAAAGAATGAATATGAGAAAAACAAGGACAGGCTCAATATACCAGAACGCGTCAAGGCAAGTCAGATATTAATCCGGGTAAAACCCGACGCCAGCGATAAGGATAAGGCAGCAGCTAGAAAAAAAATAGAGGAACTGAGAAAAAGGGCCTTATCAGGAGAGGATTTTGCTGAGTTGGCAAAGAAGAATTCAGAGGATGTTTCATCTTCTCAGGGAGGAGACCTGGGTTATTTTAAAAGAGGAGATATGGTCAAGCCATTTGAAGAGGCCGCCTTCGCACTAAAAAAAGGAAAGATAAGTGATGTGGTTGAGACAAAATTTGGTTACCATATAATAAAGGTAACGGATAAAAAAACTGCTCACAAATTGACCTATGCCGAGGTGCAAAAAGACATAGAGAGATTTTTACTCAATAAACGTCGAAAGACAGCAATCGATAAATTTGTAGAAAATCTTAAAAAGAAGGCCAAGATAGTGGTTTATTAGTGAAGGCCGGTATTAGAAATGGCATACCCTTCCTGTTTTTCCCCTGTAGATTTGAGGTGCAAATCTAAGCACAGGGGCAGGTCGAGAACAAACAGTGACACGGAAATCGCTTGAAGGCCCTGGTCGAAGGCGATTTTCTTGTCATTTCAAGGAGTCTAATTATGCGAAGCGACATTATTAAAAAGGGTATCTCCCGGGTTGGGAATAGGGCACTTTTGTATGCGATGGGGGTATGTAAGAGGGAGATGGCTAAGCCTTTTATAGGCATTGCGTCCAGTTTTAGTGATCTTGTCCCTGGTCATATAAATATGAGGGGTCTTGAACGCGCTGTTGAAAATGGTATATATGCAGGTGGCGGGAGGCCATTTGTTTTTGGTGTCCCGGCTATATGTGACGGCATTGCAATGGGGCATTCCGGCATGAAGTATTCTTTGGCCTCCAGAGAACTCATAGCGGATATAGTGGAAACAATGGCAGGTGCGTATGCACTGGACGGCCTCGTGCTTTTGACAAATTGCGACAAGATTACGCCCGGGATGCTTATGGCCTGTGTCAGGACCAATATACCAAGTATAGTCGTTACAGCAGGACCTATGCTAACGGGCCATTATAAAGGCAAGAGGCTGGACCTTGTCCATGACGCATTTGAGGCAGTTGGGAGATACAAAAGAGGAGAAATTTCAAAGAACGACTTGGATAGATTAGAGCTGAATGCATGTCCCGGCGCTGGTTCGTGTCAGGGTCTTTTTACGGCAAATACTATGAGTTGTCTTACCGAGGCAATGGGTATGTCTCTTAGTGGCTGCGCAACCTCTCTCGCGGTTTCTAGCAAAAAGGTAAGGATTGCCTTTGAGAGCGGTTCGAGGATTGTTGATCTGGTTAGAAAGAACATCAAGCCGCGTTCTATCTTGAATAAAAAGGCATTCTTGAATGCGGTTATGGTAGATATGGCATTAGGCGGTTCCACCAATACGGTCTTGCATCTCACAGCGATTGCGAAAGAAGCAGATGTTAATCTGTCTTTGGATACCTTTGACAGGATAAGCCGCAAGACGCCAAAGATTTGTGATCTGCGGCCTAGTGGTGAATATTTCATGGAAGACCTGGAAATAGCAGGCGGCATACCTGCAGTTTTAAAAAGGCTGGGATCGAGGCTGGACGATAATCCTACCCTTACGGGTGTTTCTGTGAAAACAATTACCAGGACTTCCAGGATATACGATGAAGATATTATAAGGACCTTAGACGCCCCATATAAGGAAGAAGGGGGGATTGCTATATTAAAGGGCAATATCGCTCCGGAAGGTGCAGTTGTTAAACAGGGTGCGGTTGATGAGAGTGCCATGATATTCACGGGGAAGGCTAAGGTCTTTGATTCAGAGGAAGAGGCGATGGACTCTATTTTAAAAGGTAAGGTTAAAAAGGGCAGTGTTGTTGTTATAAGATACGAAGGGCCAAACGGCGGGCCTGGTATGAGAGAGATGCTTTCTCCTACCTCGGCAATCGTAGGCATGGGCCTGTCCAATGACGTGGCGCTTATAACAGACGGAAGATTTTCAGGCGGTACAAGAGGCCCTTGCATAGGCCATATTGCACCTGAGGCATCCAGGGGTGGCCCCATATCTATAATACGGAATAACGATACGATAAAGATAGATATAAAAAAAAGACGTATCGATGTACATTTAACGGCAAGAGAGATAAAAGGCCGTCTTAGAAAAAAGAAGGCCTATAAGCTAAAGGTTACAAAAGGGTGGCTTTCCAGATATGCAAGGTTCGTAGGCTCAGCAAGCGAGGGAGCAGTGCTTGAATAGTGTTTAACGTATAGTAAAATTTATTAGCTATTCAGTGAATATTATACGTTAAAAGACGAGGTTTTTATCATGAAGATGACAGGTGCGAGGATATTTATAGAATCACTCAAGAAGGAAGGCGTTAAGGTTATGTTTGGCTATCCTGGCGGAGTGGTGCTGCCTATTTTTGACGCCTTGTATGACAGCGATATAAAGTTTATACTGACGAGGCACGAACAGGGTGCTGCACATGCAGCAGATGGGTATGCGCGTGCAACAGGAAAGGTCGGAGTCTGCCTTGCCACATCTGGTCCTGGCGCAACAAATCTTCTTACAGGACTTGCAACAGCTAACATGGATTCTGTGCCAATCGTCGCCTTTACAGGCCAGGTCAAGACATCCCTTATAGGAAATGACGCATTCCAGGAGGTAGATGTTATTGGCATAACGCGCCCCATTTCAAAACACAATTATCTTGTAAAGGATGTCAATAATTTAACAACTGTGATAAAGAAGGCGTTTCATATAGCGTCGACAGGAAGACCTGGGGTTGTGGCAGTGGATTTACCTGTTGATATCCAGATGCAGGAGACAGACTTTCATTATCCTGAAAAAGCAGATATAAGAGGATATAAGCCAACACAAAAAGGCCATATAGGCCAGATAAAAAAGGCAGCCAAGCTTATTGCCAATAGCAAAGAGCCTGTGCTTTATGTTGGCGGAGGTGTAATTATTTCAGGCGCCTCAGAAAAACTTCGTGAATTTGCCGAGAATACAGAAATACCTGTGACTATGACCCTTATGGGCCTTGGTGCGTTTCCGGGTGGCCATGAGCTTTCGCTTGGCATGTTGGGCATGCATGGCACTGCATATGCAAACCATGCTATTCAAGAGTCAGACCTTATTATAGCAGTTGGGGCTCGATTCGATGACAGGGTTACTGGTAAGATAGATGAGTTTGCGCCGAATGCAAAGATAATCCATATTGACATTGACCCATGTGCTATAAGCAAAAACGTAAAGGTGGACGTACCCATTGTCGGAGATGCAAATTGTATTTTAACTGACGTGATAAAATATGCTAAAAAACCCGACATTTCAAAATGGAACAAGCAAATAGCATCGTGGAAAAAGCAGTTTCCTCTGGCATATAAAAAGGATTCGAGGCTAAGGCCGCAATATGTTGTTGAGGAGATTTACAATGTAACAAAAGGCGAGGCTATTATTACCACTGAGGTTGGGCAAAACCAGATGTGGGCTGCGCAGTTTTATAAATACAAGATCCCCAGGCAGTTTATTTCAAGCGGCGGCCTTGGGACAATGGGTTATGGTTTTCCGGCTGCCATAGGCGCTCAGATCGGCTGCCCTGGCAAGGTTATATTTGATATAGCGGGAGACGGGAGCATACAGATGAATATCCAGGAACTTAGTACCGCTGTTGCTAATAAGCTGCCGCTGAAGATTGCTATTCTGAATAATGCCTGCCTTGGTATGGTCAGGCAATGGCAGGAGTTGTTCTATAAAAAGAGATACGCTTATACATGTTTTGACTCTAGTCCGGATTTTGTAAAGCTTGCTGAGTCCTATGGTGCGGTTGGTATGAGGATTGCTAAAAAGAAGAAGTAAAAAAGGCAATAGAGGATGCCTTAAAGATAACGGATAGGCCTGTTATTATGGATTTTCACGTGGAGCCGGAAGAAAATGTATTTCCAATGGTTCCCACAGGCCATGCGATTAATAAGATGATCGGAGTCTTGGCTTAAGTCATTTGGCCGAACTTACCCTTGACATCAAAGATGTCGAGGGTCAAATTCGCACCTTCATGGTACCGAAATAGAGGAAATGCAGTTATGAAAATCGAAGATTTTCATAACTGCAGTGCTCATTTGATGAAAAAAACAATAGCGGTTCTAGTCGAAAATCAGTTTGGCGTTCTTACGCATGTCTCAGGGCTTTTTAGTGCGCGAGGTTTTAATATAGACAGCCTTGCCGTGGGGGAAACAGAGGACCCTACCATCTCCCGAATGACGATTGTTGTGGACGGAGACGAAAAGACCCTCGAACAGGTCAAAAAACAGCTCAACCGTCTTATAGATGTTATTAAGGTTATAGACCTTACAGGCGAAGATTTTGTAGGCAGGGAGCTTGTCCTTATAAAGGTTAAGATAGACGATGAGAATCGTTCCGAAATATTACAGATAGCAGATACCTTCCAGGCAAGGATAGACGATGTTAAGAGAAAAGAGACAGTTATTGAACTTACGGGGGATCAGAATAAGATCAGGTCTTTTATAGAGATAATGAAACCATTTGGGATTCTCGAGATAGTAAGAACCGGATGCATCGCAATAGGGAGGAGGCAATAATGGGGACAAAGATGTATTATGACAGGGATGCCGATTTAGGCGTTTTAAAAGAGAAGAAGGTAGCAATTATAGGTTATGGGATCCAGGGGCGGGGTCAGGCATTGAATTTAAGAGATAGCGGCCTTGATGTAATCGTTACCGAACTGGAAGGGACAGAAAATTATAAGATTGCCCAGGCGGATGGGTTTAAACCTGTGTCTTCGGATGAGGCAGCAAAACAGGCTGATATTATTCAGATACTTACTCAGGACCATGTGCAGGCAAAGGTTTATAAGGACAGCATAGAGCCGAATTTGAAAAAAGGAAAGGTGCTTCTTTTCTCTCATGGGTTTAATATACATTTCAAACAGATTGTGCCCCCCAAGGATGTAGATGTCCTGATGGTAGCACCAAAAGGACCAGGTGCACTGGTAAGGCAGATGTATGAAGAGGGGAAGGGCGTTCCGTGTCTTTTGGCAATCTTTCAGGATGCAAGCGGAAATGCAGAGAAGATAGGCCTTGCCTATGCAAAGGCTATTGGCGGTACAAGGGCAGGTGTCATAGTCACTACTTTTAAAGAAGAGACAGAGACGGACCTTTTTGGAGAGCAGGTTGTTCTCTGCGGTGGCGTCAGCGAACTTATCAAGGCAGGTTTTGAAACACTGGTAGAGGCAGGATATCAGCCAGAGATAGCCTATTTTGAATGCCTGCATGAATTAAAGCTGATAACCGATTTGATTTATAAGACAGGCATACAGGGCATGAGGAAAAGGGTTTCGGATACTGCAGAATATGGTGATGTTACAAGGGGGAAAAGGGTTATAACAGCCGAGACTCGCAAGGAAATGAGAAAGATCCTTGAAGAAGTGCAATCCGGGGAGTTTGCGAAAGAATGGATAGAGGAGAACGAAAAAGGCAGGCCTCTATTTAATAAATTAAGAAAGGCAGATGATAATCATCCAGTAGAAGTAGTCGGTAAGAAATTACGCGGGATGATGGATTGGATAAAGTAAGCGCAGAACGTAAAGCGAAAGGGGCAAAACTAAACTTTGCACTTTTTTTGCTATGAAAAGAATCATAATATTCGACACAACTTTAAGAGACGGTGAACAGTCACCTGGTGCAAGCCTGGACATAAAGGCAAAGATAGAGATTGCTAAACAGCTGGCCAGGCTCGGTGTAGATGTTGTAGAGGCAGGGTTTCCTGTAGCTTCGAAGGGGGATTTTATGGCCGTGAGTGAGGTTTCCTCGATAGTAAAGGGCCCTTCGATATGCGGACTTGCAAGGGCCAAGAAGGAGGACATCGAGCGCTGTGCCGAGGCTATTAAAAGAGCAAAAAAACCCAGGATACATGTATTTCTGGCCACATCTAAGATACATATGAGGTATAAGCTAAAAAAGGCAAAGGCAGAGATATTGCGTCAGGCAGAGTGGGCCGTAGGGTATGCACGCAGATTTTGTGATGATATTGAGTTTTCCCCTGAAGATGCCTCGCGTTCGGATAGGGATTTTCTATGTCGGGTTGTCGAGGCGGTTATAAAGGCCGGGGCAAAGACGGTCAATATACCAGACACTGTTGGTTATGCAATACCTGACGAATTCGGTTCTCTTATCAGGAGCATAAAAACGAAGGTGCCGAATTCGAATAAGGCAAGGCTCAGCGTACATTGCCATAATGACCTGGGACTGGGCGTAAGCAATTCTCTTTCCGCTGTTAGAAATGGGGCTGAACAGGTTGAATGCACCATTAATGGTCTTGGTGAAAGGGCCGGAAATGCATCCCTGGAAGAGATAGTGATGATATTGAATACGAGGAGAGATATCCTTGGATGCGCTACCTCTATAAAAACAGAGGAGCTTTATAAAACAAGCAGGCTCGTAAGCAAACTTACAGGCATTGTTGTCCAGCCCAACAAGGCCGTAGTAGGCCAGAATGCCTTTAGTCATGAAGCAGGCATCCATCAGGACGGTATTTTAAAAAAAAGGACGACATACGAGATAATGAAACCCGAGGATGTAGGTTTCGGAGGCACGCGACTTGTAATGGGAAAACATTCAGGGAGGCATGCCTTTGCCGAGAGATTAAAAAAATTAGGCGTTGAGCTTAAAAGGGATAACTTGATAAAGGCCTTTGGAAGATTCAAAGACCTTGCCGATAAGAAGAAAGAGGTATTTGATGAGGATTTGATGGCCATAGTAGAGGAGGAACTTGTCTCTATCCCTGAAACATATAGGCTGGAATATTTTAATATAATCAGGGAAAGGGGTAGACTCCCAAAGGCAGAAGTGGCTATTAGAAAGAACGCCGTATTATTAAAGGGCTCTTCCTCTGGAGATGGCCCTGTTGATGCATGCTACAAGGCGATAGATAGTGTAACCAGGCATTCGTTTCAGTTGCTCGATTATTCCCTAAAGTCTACGACAGGCGGCAAGGATGCACTAGGAGAGGTTCACGTCAGGATTAGGCCTGTTGTGGCACTCTATGAGGTTTTAGGCAGGAGTGCTTCTACAGATATAATAGAGGCAAGTATAAAGGCATATTTAAATGCCTTGAATAAATTTCTTTTTGCAAGGCAAAAAGAAAAGAAGTCAGTCCACAAGAAACTGAAACTATAGATGGGGTCTTGTTCGAGGTGAAACCTCGAGCAACATACTGTCAGCATCGAGATGTCCGAGGTTTCACCTCGGACAATATTTTTTATGGTATAGGAAAGTATAAGGCACTTTCCTGAGCACTAGAAATCGCAGGAGGTTATCGCCGAAGGCGATTTTCGTGTATGAGGTTAGAATGGATATTTACGGCGTCATAGGATGGCCGATAAAACATAGCCTCTCTCCGGCAATGCACAATGCAGCATTTAGAAGATTGGGTATTGATGCGGAGTATAGAAGATTTGAGGTGAAACCGGAAGGACTCAAGGATTTCTTCCATGGTCGTAACGGGATCAGAGATAGTAAGGGGGATAGTGTTTATATCGCAGATTTGGCAGGATTGAACGTCACTGTCCCTCATAAAGAGAAGGTACTGGATTTTATAGAACTCGATCAAGAATCTTTTTATTTACGCCGGATAAAGGCAGTAAATACCCTGGTGATGAAAGACGGTGTTTGGAAAGGGTTTAATACCGACATACCTGGATTTTCAAGGCATTTAAAGGAGTTGGGTTTTGAGCCTGAAGGCAAAAAGATTGCGCTATTAGGTGCCGGAGGCGCCAGCAGGGCTGTCAGTTATGTATTGGCGAATAACAAGGCCCGGCAAATAAGCATCTTTGACATAGACAAGAATAAGGCATTAGGTATTGCCCATATGCTGAGAGAACTATTCGATGATTTCCCGGTTAAGGTCGTAGATACCATTGATGAGCTGGATATCGATTCGAAGGATGCGCTTATTAATGCTACGCCGGTGGGACTCAAAAAAGAAGATCCCTGCCTGGTTGATGAGCAGGTGATTCATAAAGAACTGTTTGTTTACGACCTTATATATAATCCAGGTGAAACTAAACTCTTGTCTTTAGCAAAGGCGGCAGGTGCTCGTTATTCAAATGGCTTAGGTATGCTGCTTTATCAGGGGGCGCTGGCCTTTAGTCATTGGACGAACAAAGAAGCTCCAATACAGGTAATGAAAAAGGCCTTATTGGAGGCGCTATATAACTAAATTTTTGCCATTGACTGAGATGTAAGGTATTTGGGAGTTTTGCAATGATATATGTATCGATTTTTATTTTAGGGGCGGTGGTTGGTAGTTTTTTAAACGTGTGTATATACAGGATACCACGTAAGGAGTCGGTTGTTTTCCCGGGCTCAAGGTGTACATCCTGTAAGAGATCTATACCATGGTATGATAATATACCTTTTTTAAGCTACATCTTTCTTAAAGGCAAATGCAGGTTTTGCAATGAAAGGATACGCCTTCGTTATTTTGTAGTTGAATTAATAAGCGCACTATTGTTTTTGCTTTTATTTATACATTTTGGATTCACGGCAAAATTTTGGATATATAGTTTAGTAACGTTTGCCCTGATCGTAGTAAGCTTTATTGATTTAGAATTTCAGATTATCCCTGATAGGATTAGTGTAGGGGGTCTGGTTATAGGGGTTGCCTTGAGTCTTTTTATGCCGCAACTTTATGGTGGTCTTACCTGGAAGATTGGCCTTAGGTCTTCTTTGCTGGGCGCACTGGCAGGCGGAGGTATTATATTTTTTACAATGCTGTTTTTTAATATTGTTCTATTATGGGTTCGCAGAACAGGATATTATCTTAGAAGGAATCCTTATTGGCGGAAGAGGCTTTCTAGATATCGCCACGTGAAGGATTCGATGGGAATGGGCGATCTGAAACTTATGGCCATGTTGGGAGCCTTTTTAGGGTGGGAGAAGGCAATAACAATTTTTTTCCTTGCCCCCTTCTGTGGGATCCTTTCAGCTATGTACCTCTTCTTTAGAAAAAAGGCCCTTGTTACACCATATGGCCCATATATCTCAATAGCTGCTTTTTTAGTTATTGTTTTCTGGCAGCAGGGAAAAAATATTTTATATAGATTGTTCTTCTGAAGCGTAACTTATTATAGACAAAGATGTTCCGAGTGCTTATTTCTTATAGCTTATAGCTGACATATGGAGGTGTGAGATGTTAAGATTTTTGACTGCTGGTGAATCGCATGGCAAGGCACTTATAGGTATCCTGGAGGGTATGCCCAGCGGACTGAAGATAGATGTCAGCCTTATAGATCGGGAACTCAAAAGGCGGCAGGGGGGTTATGGAAGGGGCGAAAGGATGAAGATAGAAGAGGACCACGCAAAGATTCTATCTGGGTTGAGACATGACCTTACTATAGGGAGCCCGATTTCGGTCACAATAGATAATAAGGATTTCTCTATAGATAAGTTGCCTGACCTAAAAAATGTACGTCCCGGCCATGCAGACCTTTCGGGCGTTTTGAAGTATGGTTTTAAGGATGCTCGTTCTGTCCTTGAAAGGGCATCTGCCAGAGAGACAGCTATGAGGGTCGCAATAGGGGCGTTGTGCAAGACGTTTTTAGCGGAACTAAAGATACAAATCCTTAGCCATGTTGTTATGATAGGCGGAGTCGAATCACATACGTCCAGTTTGAGGTTCGATGAGATCCTTAAGAATCTTGCGAAGTCTAAATTAAACTGTGCTGATCACGCCTCTGAGAAACTGATGATAGAGGAGATCGATAACGCAAAGGAAAAAAAGGATACACTTGGGGGTATATTCGAGGTGATATCGGAGGGGGTCCCTGCAGGTCTTGGGAGTTACGTTCAATATGATAGGCGTTTGGATGCAAGGCTTGCTTCCGCTATCGTATCTATACCTGCCGTTAAGGCAGTCGAAATAGGGAATGCTATAGGGTCGACAAAAAAAATGGGTTCAAAGATCCACGATGAGATTTTTTACTCTAAGGGCAGGGGTATTTACAGGAAGACAAACAATGCCGGCGGGATTGAAGGAGGCGTTTCAAATGGTGAAGATATAATAGTGCGGGGTTATATGAAGCCTATAAGTACATTGATGAAAGGGCTGAACACGCTAGATATCACCACCATGGAACCCGCAAAGGCAGCTACGGAACGTTCGGATATATGTGCTGTTCCTGCAGCCGGTATTATATCTGAAGCCATGGTCGCCTTTGTTATAGGTAATGCACTGCTGGAGAAATTCGGCGGGGATAGTATTTCAGAAATAAAGAGAAATTACGAGGCGTATGTAGAGGCCTTAAAAATCTAAGTTGAGAAATAGAGTTGCGTAATCGGTATCAAGGTTGTGAACCCTGTCAGTATGGCGCCAGCCAAAGCCTATAGAATAAGAATCCTTGGGTCTGTAGGTTACCTCAGAGCGTGACTCAGCATAGTCAGCGAGACCTTTTTCAATATTTAGTGAGTATTCTTCAAAAAGACGAAAAGATAAACGCGATGTAATAGGAAGATAAAGGCCTATTTTTGTCGTTGTATCAATCGATTCATTGCCTACGTCAACATTCATATAGTCGAGCATCTGGCCCGATATAAAATGCAAGGATTGTCCTATATAAAGGTATTTCCAGAGAGACTTAGTTGCCTCGGTTCCGATTGTTATTTTTTCCCATTCGCCTGTATCAAAATTCCATTGCACCTCTCCAAAGACGGATATCTCTATATCGGGAGAAACAAGTTTTTTATGAATCGATAGTCGGTTAAGATAGATATCTCCGTCATCGCCTCTTATGTCTATTAAGTATTCGTTTCTCTCATTTGTCTTCCACGCATAAGTTTGATTGATAAAACCAAAGAGGGAGATCAGCAGGATAATGAGTAATCCGGGGACAGTTTTCATTTTTTCTAAAAAGCATAACATACGATCCTTAACTATGCAAGGATAATAAAAGAGATTTGACTATTAGTTCAGCATCTGTTATAGTTTATAACAAAAAGGCTCGGGTACGTTATGAGACATAATATTGTACTTGTTGGTTTCATGGGGACAGGAAAGAGCGTAGTGGGAAAGAGAGTTGCAGAAAAACTCGGCCTGAAGTTTTTAGAGATCGACGAGATTATAGAAAAAAAAGAGGGGGCATCTATCAAAGAGATTTTCGAGAAAAAGGGCGAACTCTATTTTAGAAGGATAGAAAAAGAAACCGTAAAAGAGGTATCACAGAAGATAGGGGTTGTTATATCCGTAGGGGGTGGGGCCATTATTGATGAAGAGAATTTCAATAATCTCAAAAGAAATAGTGTAATAATCTGCCTTGAGGCATCGCCAGATACTATCCTAGAGAGGACAAAAGGGCTCAGGACAAGGCCTCTTTTGAACGTGCCCGATCCTAAGCAGAAGATAGAGGGACTTTTAAAGAAAAGAGCATCATACTATAAAAGAGCAGATTATTGCATAGATACTAATAGATTAATGACCGGCCAGGTGGTAACAAGGGTTATAGAGTTGGTCTCTCAAATTAGTTCATAGCCGGGGTTCAACCCTGCTCGTGCGGGGAAATTGGCATAAGTAGATATTATGAAGGATAAGGAAAGATTTATTGTCCTAAATATGGTGGAAGGGCTTGGGAGTATCAGGACGCAGAAACTTTTGGCCCATTTTGGGTCCTTGGCCAATGTTTTTAAAGCGGGTAAAGATGAGCTTAAAGAAGTGGAGGATATAGGGTCGAAGATAGCGCTTAAGATATTAGAGTCTATTAAAGGGATTGATCTGGGCAGAGAGTTGAAATTGATAGAAATGCACGGGGCCAAGGTCATAACCTTTTTGGATAAGGATTATCCAGAAAATCTGAAGAATATCTATGACCCGCCCGTAGTTTTATATGTGAAGGGGGATATCCTCCGGCAGGATGGTAAGGCGATAGCGATTGTAGGTTCGCGCCGCGGGTCTTTTTATGGGCTGGAGACAGCCGAGAGATTTAGCTTTGAGCTGGCCTCCAGAGGCGTTACTGTGGTTTCAGGGCTTGCCAAGGGTATTGATTCCATGGCCCATAAGGGAGCGCTGAAGGCTGGAGGCAGGACATTGGCTGTCCTTGGCTCCGGACTTTTGAATATCTATCCTGAAGAGCATGCTGTTTTAGCAGATAAGATTTCTAAAATGGGCGCTGTGATTTCTGAATTCCCTATGCAGACGATACCCGACAGAGCCAATTTTCCCAAGAGGAATAGGATTATAAGCGGTTTATCTTCAGGCGTGGTAGTGGTTGAGGCAGCTGAGAGAAGCGGGGCCCTTATTACAGCCGATTGTGCGCTGCAGGAGGGGAGAGAGGTGTTTGCCGTGCCCGGTAAAGTGGATTCGATTACCTCCAGAGGCACGAATAGACTTATAAAACAGGGCGCAAAGCTAGTTGAGAATGTGGAGGATATCATTGAGGAACTGAATTTGAGTTACACAGGCAAGTGCGTACCTCACCCATTGGATAATCTATGCGATTGCCCGGAAGGTGGTTCAGGATTGGACAAAGAGGAAAGTTTGGTATATAATTTATTGTCTAGCGATCCGAAACATATTGATGAATTATCCGAAGAAACTAATTTGGGAGTTGGTAAGATTTCAAGGATCCTTATAAATCTTGAGATCAGAAAAATCGCACGCCAGCTTCCGGGAAAGAATTTTGCGAGGTATTAAAAAATGGCTAAGTCTCTTGTAATAGTAGAGTCCCCTGCAAAGGCGCATACCATAAATAAGATACTGGGGAAGGCATTTGTTGTCCTTTCTTCCATGGGACACATTATGGACCTCCCGGGTTCTACGATGGGGATAGACATAGAAGACGATTTTAAGCCCCAGTATGTGATGATACCCAGGAATAAAAAAACAGTCTCTCTCTTAAAAAAAGAGGCGAAGGGCAAGGAGATGATATTTCTTGCTACTGACCCTGACAGAGAAGGTGAGGCTATAAGCTGGCATCTTTATAACCTTTTGGGAAGGAAAAAGAGTATACAAAGGGTGGTCTTTCATGAGATTACGAAAGATGCAATAAAAAAGGCCTTTGAGCACCCAGGGTCTATAGACAAAGGCAAGGTGGATGCCCAGCAGGCAAGAAGGATGCTGGATAGACTTGTCGGTTACAGCATCAGTCCATTATTGTGGAGAAAGGTTGGGAGAGGGCTTTCGGCTGGGAGGGTGCAGTCAGTAGCCGTAAGGATGATTGTCGATAAAGAGAATGAGATAAGGGCCTTTAGGCCGCAGGAATATTGGAATATAGAGGCAGAGCTTAAGAAGGGCATAAGTACGCAAGAGGATAAGGGCATAAGTTTTACTGCAAAGCTGGACAAGATAGATGGTAAAAAGGTAGAAGTTAAAAACAAGCTGCAGGCAGAAGGCATAAGAGGCGAACTTGAGAAAGAGCAGTTTATTGTAGCTAAGGTTGAGAAGATCGGAAGAGCGTCGTGTAGGGAAAGAGTGTAGATCTCGGTGGTCGCCGTATCATTAAAAAAAAAAGAAAAAGACATAAAATAAACAAAAAAAAAAAAAACAGAAGAAAATGAACATAGATAGTACATG
>CAJVXD010000008.1 GCA_913009675.1 uncultured bacterium
ACGTGTGCTCTTCCGATCTTAACCTCTATTGCCTCGGTTGCCTGCTGATTCGGGCCGGGAGGTTCCTGTTTTAAATCAGCGGCTTGTATATTTTTCAATAGGGCCCCTTCTTTGGCTGCACCTGAGACTGTCATTTTCTTAGTATTCCCTTTTTTTAATATGGTAATACCCCAGACAAGCAAAAAGCCGAGAATCCATAAAAGTATAAAACCTATCAATATTTTTTTTATTCTTTTCATAGCAATTTACATATCTTGTTTATCAATCTATACAAGAACTTAGGCTCTTGCCTTCGGCTCTGGAAGTCAGGCTTCAAGTGTAAAGTTAAAGCGTTGCTGCCTCTGGTAATCTCTCTATTATTGAAATTCCGTGTAACAATTAAACTATTAATTCGCATGTGCCAACTTAAAGGTTTCGCTATCTTCCAACAAGCTGTATCCCGTGGCCTTATTTAATTTTGCAAGGGACTGGTAAAGGCTCCCTATTGCCTCAACATAATAAGACCTTTCATCTGTCAAATCCATATGTGCCTGTATGAGCCCTGACAATGGCACCTCATTTAATTCCGCACGGGCCTTAGCAATCTTGAGCCCTTCCTCTCTATATCTAATCTTCTTAACCTCAGAAAATACCTGAATTAATCCCTTTTTATAATCTAGATAGGATTCCTTTACCTCTTTAGAGATAAGCTCTCTCGTTCGTTTAAGGTCTTGCCTGGCCTTATCCAATCCTATCTCGGCTGATTTCTTTTCAGAAAAACTCTTTATATTATTCAACAATCCCAACTCTACTGCCTTACTCACGGACTCTGTCCTGGACGTCTCGCCGTGCTTCTCACTGGTGTGTTCCTTGGTATAAGAAGTAGAGAGTATATTCCCCCCCAAAGGCTTTGATACCTTAAAACCAAGATACCAGTCCTTTCCCATATTTAAGGTTTCGCTTTCGTAGGCCCCGCCGGATTTTCCATAAGATCCGGTAAGGTCTACTTTTAACTGATCTTTGGCTTCGTTAATCTTAGTACTATAATCATTGAACTCTACTGTATACTCCTTTACCTTAAGGTCTGACCTATTCCTGAAGGCCAACTTCATGCATTCATTTAAATTAACATCTATATTTACAGGTTTAAAATCCATCATATCCGGATCTATATACAATAAATCCTTCAACCTCTTAGTATCCTCCAGGTTCATAGCCTGCACCAAGGTAAGCCTCGCCATAGCTAAATCGTTTTCACTTGAAGCTAGCTGATATGTAATCTGTTTTAACTGAGATTCTACCTGCAAAAATTCAGCCTTTGTGCTTAACCCGAGGTCGTTCCTCTTTTTTGCAGTGGCAAATATTGCCTTTGCCTCTTTTAATAACGAATTTTGTAATTTAACCCCGGCACTCTTTGCCAAGTATGAATAAAAGGCCTCTTCTACCTTCCCTCTTAAATCCCGCAGGGTATTATCATAGTTATATCTGGATGCCTTCATATTGGCAACAGCCTGACTGACCGCATATCTAAGACTCCAGCCATAATATAACGGGTATTCAAACTTTAATTTATACTCCTTATCTGTAAAATCCTGGGTGCGGCCTGTAGTCCTTCCTGTAGTCTCCATATAATTTAAACTTGCCGAAGGATAAAGTGCACGTCTTGCCTCCCTGATCTTAAGCCTTGATAACTCTATCTCCTTCTGGGCAATGTGGGTATTCATATCATTTTCCAAGGCTATGTCAAATGCATCTTCTATGCCTTTTGGGGCTATGACACTGCCTTGTTTATCCAATCTCAACCATTCATCTTTCAGCTTTATATTAGACGCCTTGGCGGTCAGTAATCCCTCCTTGTTGCTTTTTGCCTTAAAAATAAGGGGAACGTCTATCCATTGGTCCTGATCTCCAAGTTCTTCAGGAAATGGCTGATACCGCTCCTGCATCCAGACTGTTTTTAAACAAAGAGCGTCCAACTCTTTATTACCAGACGATTCATAGATATAGGCATCTTTTAGTTCTCCCCATGGAGAAAGAAGGAGTTTTATCCTTACCTCTCCGTTGGAATTATATACACTATATTTATCTGGATTTTTGATAGAGCCGTAGATCTCTTTCGATAGATCTACAATATACCGGCTTATTATTTCATTAGCTGGAATAGATGAAAATGATACGGTTGGATGATAGGTTATAACTATAAGTATTGCAAAAAGATATAATAATATGATACGCTTGATATGCATGTCTTCTCCTGGTAATCGAGAAGTATACCATATCATTATTCTTTTGTCAATATACACTAAGAAAAAATATTGATACAGTTGTGATACGGTTAATGAGCACGTCACTTATGGAACGAGCGAAACGTCTCTACATAATTGGTGGGGGGGTGGGGGGGAGTAAGTTCTGACACATGACTTACCAAAATCAAAGATTTTCGTAAGTCATGTCCTCACTTACGCCTTTACAAAGACATCCCTTATTACAATGCTGGCTGCACCTAAGGCAACTGCGTCTCTACCAAGATGGGCAGGTATTATCTTTACAATATTGGCAGCCTCTTCAAATGCCCACTTCCGGACCGTCCTTCTTAATGGCTCCAGGAACAGACTCCCTGAGCGTTCAATACCTCCTGCTATTATAACTATCTCCGGGTTAAAAAGATTCACAAGATAGGCAACCCTTACCCCCAGGTTAACAGCGGCATCCTCTAAAAGTTCTATCGCAAGCGTATCTCCTGACTTTGCAGCATCTATTATATTAGCTACTGTAAGACTATCTAACTTATTATTTGAAAATGCAGATATGCTGGATCTTACACCCTCTTCACTTATCAATCTCCTTGCCTGACTCACAAGCCCCAGATCCAGCCCTAACGGGAGTAAAAAAGAAAGGTTTTTTGAAAACCTCAGATATTCTCCATTCCTGGGATAATTAATGCGTATTTCCCCTGCTGAGCCGCTGGCCCCGCAATAAATACCACCCTTTATAATAATCCCGCTTCCCACATCAGAATACATATAAACAACATCTTCGACATCCATAGGAAGCGCATGCATCTTTTCGCCAAAGGCAGCAAAGGTAGCATCATTGCCCACAAAGGAAGCAAAACCAAACCTCTCTTCAATAAGGCCTTTTATGGATAGGTAACTTGTGCGTATCCCATTCTTCGTGGAATCCCTTACGGTTCCGAGATTTTCGTCTATTACGCCTCCAATACCTATGCCAACGCCTTTGAGTTTATCTTTATCGACCTCTTTTTTCATCATTAATTCATCTATCAGACCAAAAGATTTGTCTATTATCCTATCCATGCTTTCTTTTGACCTTGCCTTTTCAACCCTTGCTATCACCCTCCCTGAAAGATCCGTAACAAGGCCTATCATATTTGCGCCTTCTGTGCCCATATGCCCCAGGTCAAGTCCTATTGCATAACCCTGCCTTTCGTTAAGCCTTATAAGGGTTGGTTTCCTGCCGCCTGAAGAGGCCTCCATCCCTCCTTCGATAACTAATTCTTCATTAATATAGGTGTTGATATAATTAGAAACTGTTACTATATTAAGGTCGGTTATCTTTGAAATATCAGCTCGGGTAATAGGGCCATTTCTGCGGATTAATTCTAAAATAGAAAAATTCTTTTTTTCGTGGTCAGAAAGTAAGCGACTTTCAAAAACATGACTCTGTTTGATTGCCATGATTCCCCTCCTTTTAATGAGCACTTTAGTTACGTCAGCCTCTTCGGCCTACGTAACTAAATCTACTTTGTTTGACTTCCTTGAAGGTGCGAATAACCCCGACTGTCCTGTTTCGAAAAACGAGGCAGTCGGGATAAGTTCGGTCAGATAAGTTACGTCAACCAGAGATTGACGTAACTTATGGCCTCACTTAGAAAACACCGTGATAATATATACGCAATATATGCTGCGTATCCAGAGTGGTAAAGGCATCTCCAAATGGGCTAAATGCAGCCACCGCTATTGGAGAAAGAAAGCCCCCTTCACCAAACTCTATAGTCAAGAGACCATATTCTGTAACATTGTAGTCCAATTTTATAAAGACATTATGGTGATTTTCATATCTCAGGTCACCGCTGGTATTCAATCTATATATATTATATGCCCTTGAAAAGGTATATTTTAAGAATCCCGTGAGCCTTGGACTGAATCTATATCTTAGTGTTGTCCCGAAATGATTTATATTGTCGTCTATACCGCCGGCAAACTTGAAGTCATTTTTAGTGTAATCAAAATCTATACCAAGTTTCTCTGTAGGCCTTAATGAAACCCCTGTCCTGTAAATATTGAACCTTTTGTATGGCGGCAGATCAAAATATCCCTGGTTATACAGCTGAGGAACCTCTTTTCTATATATCTTACCCTCTATGGTCTCTGTTGTAAAATATGTGCTGTTTAAGAGACCGTTTGGGTAATTTCCCGTCCCAAATCTATAATCATTGGTATTTTCATATATACCGAAAATGCTTATCCAGTCTTGCGGGGCATATTCTAACCCTGCAGAATAGGTCGATAGAGAGGGGTCTTTCCCGTCTTCAATAGCACTATTCTTAAGAAACTCTCCCGTATCCGAATCATACTGTATAGGGTCTATGCCGCCTTTTGTTTTAGGCAGGCTATGGTGAATAAATAAAAGCTTGGAGGTCCATTCAGGATTGACCCTCCATGTATTCTCTTCTCTAAAAACCCCTTCTACATATTTATGCCCTGAATCGCGTACATATCTATAATCTATAAGGTTGTCCATCTTGTTATCAAAGATATCCTTTGTCTTTAATCTAAGATTGCATACGTTTCTCCCGGAATCAATGCCATCTCCTATCCTAAAAGGTTCGATATCTTCATATTTAAGGCTGGAATATCCCATGGTCCCGAAATACTCAAATGCCCTCTTAAAATGAATATGTCTACCCCAAAATAAATCGTTTCTCGTTTGTCTATAGTTTGCGAGTCCAGCATCAACTGCCTCATCCATATGCGTAAAGGCGATCCTTGCGTTTCCCAAAGATGTATCCTTTTTAATAGCCAACTGAGCGGCGGTGCCGTTTTTTTCTGTTTTATAGGTAGGGTCTGTTTTATCGTATTCGCTTTTTGAGGCGGCAAATTCCGCGACTATATTGGTATCAGGGTTAAGGTCATAACTCAGGTCAACCCCTGAGACATAATTATAGGAATCTACCTTGTCATCTTTATAACCTATCCTGAAGCTATCTGTAAGGCCTAACATCAGGTCATCTGTTAATTGAGTCTTTGCCCTTAGTGCCCCGGGAAGGGCCGTAATGCTGTCATAATCCTGCCATAACCCCTTAGGTGTAGCCACGGTTAAAGAAAGGTTTGTATTACTAAAAATATCCCCCTGAAAAGAAACACCCCTTAATGCAGTAAGCCTTGTCAGGTCACTATCTCTTGTAAAAAATGAGAGGTCATCCGACCATCTCCCTCTCCAGAAATCATTAGGTGCAGCCCCTGTATTTACATGGCCCGGTACCCAGTCGTCAAGCCAGGGACTTGGCTCCCAGTAGATATGGTGGTTTGAAAGCCCTAACGGGTCATCTGAAGAAAGGGCCTGGTTTTCTAAACCATACGGGAAGATCCTTAACTTATAATCATCTTTATTAAAATCAAACCAGAGTTCCCTTATCGGCTGGAATGTAAAGTCTACTTCCTTTTCGGGTATCGTAAAGGTGCTCCAGTTACTGGATATATTAAAAGAATGTATCTTCCCATCTGAAACCTTGTATTCGGATGTCGACAGCGAATCCCCTAGATCCAACGTATAGAAGGTCTCGTTGATACTGCTCCTAGTGCCTGACCAATATTTTAATTCAAGTTCAACCTCGTCTGTTCCGGCATTGCTTTTAACTGTAAATTTATCCGTCTTTCCAACAAAACTCCACGGGTCCACTGTAATATTCGAATGAAGATTCAGGCCCTCTCCTCCCTCATTTGTATCAAATACCACCTTAAATCTATCATACACCGCGGTATCAAATGTATTCGTCTTTGGAAAATCATCGGATATCATCCTGAAGTTACGCTCATTGTAATCACCGTTGGCCTTTTTCCAGATAAAATCCTTTGTCGTAAGGCCGAATGACATTTGATATTCACCGCTTATATGCGCAGGTGACATATGTTCATTAAGGGCATCCGTCACGGCCTTGATCTTATCCTCGGACATCGTCGGCGTTTGGGGTTCTGGTTGTTCAGGACCAAACTGTCTACTTTTAAAACTATCCTGTTCTGCCTGGCGGCTATCTATCTCCGCATAGGTCCTGTCATTCTCAAGGCCTGACTCCCTTTTTAATCCGGATGTATCCTGATAAAAATTTAGTTTACCTTTTGAGCGCATCTCAATCTCTGCATTGACCAGGTCCAGATAACCCTGGGCCTCATCATTTCTTGGGTCAAGCGTCAACGCCCTCCCCAGGATCTCCTTTGCATCCTGTAATCTCCCTTCGTGATAATATTCTACGCCCTTACTGTATAGACCGAAACTCTCTGCAACATACTGTTCCTGGGCATAGCACGGCGATATGGCATAGGCACCCCATAACACCAAGGCACTAGTCACTAGTATGTTGATTGAGAGAAATTTTCTGTTCATATTATTTCCACAGCTCCTTTAAGACAAAGTATGCCTTACTAGGCCTGCGTTCGTCAAGACCTGTCTTTCGTTTCTTTAAGGAACATACGCCCCACCATTCTTCATTGATGTTCAAATTCTTAGGTGCCTTTATGTCAAAATAATATGCGCCGTTTGACCAACTCCCAAGCGTATCATGAACATACCATCCAGACTTAACCCCCTCTTTAAACTTCCACCATTCATCTGTCCATTCAAAGACAAAACCACCCAGGCAATTTCCAACAGCACTGCCTTTGAACGTATTCTTTTCTATCTCCTTCCATTCTGCCTTTAAGAATTCTGCCTGATTATCCTGGTCTTCTTTATTTAAAAATGCATTGTATCTATCGCATCCGAATTCTGTTATTACAACAGGCCTTTTAAATTTACTGGCAACCTCCCTGAAAAAACTGCCAAACGCCTTCCCCCTGTATATAGAACACCCCAGTATATCTATATCCGGCGTGACCTTCTTTGCTACATCCAGATCGTTAAGTTCTGCATTTGCCAGCACAACTGGATGAAGAGGGTCTATCTTATGAACTGCTCTGGCAATCTCATTTACAAAGGAATAATAGATCCTGGCCCTGGCGAGTCTCTTCGAATACGGGTCACCTAAGGCCTCTATCTCGTCCGTAGTCCAGAGATTTAATGTCTGGGGTCCATATGAAAAAGAGACATTGTTCTCGTTCCCAAGGATCCAGAACAAGATACCCTTTTCATTTTTATAACTCTCCACCATATCAAGGACATCTTTTTTCACCATCTTTCGAAATGTTGGATCTGCGTAATTAGGATTATCCCAGAAACCGAGCCAGTTGCCCATGACAACCCTAATCTTAAACCTATTGTAGAGATCTTCTATAACCTGCCTTGTTTTCTCGACATCTCTCCCTGGTTGATATACCCGTATGGTATTCACACCCATTGCCTTCATCAGCCTGCCATCCTTAATATACGGCCTTCTCGGATCACTCCAAAAATCATATGAATAATTTCTTCCGATAGGAACAGGGCTATAAACCATACCTTTAACGATATACGGCCTATTAGCCACCATTAACTGAAAGCGGTTACTTCCCAGGGTTTTTATATAAACCTTCTGCGGACCGAGGTTGCTCAAAATATAAAAAGACAGAAACCCTGCTAACAAAAAAACCAAAACGCCGGAAATTACGATTGTGCGCGTTCTTTTCATAATTATCGCTTTTCCACCTAAGTTCCCTGTTTTAACTTCATGCCTTTGAGATTGTCAAAGACATGAAGTTAATCTTCCGCGTGATTCCGCGATTTACTCATACCTTATATCGTCCAGATAAAAAGTAACACCGTCTGGATTAACGTCCAGATTTGTGGACCAGCAAAAACCTCCGCTTATATAACTCATGTCCTTGCCTCTCAAATCTATCTGGTATTGTTTCCATTCCTGCGTCAATAAAACAGGGCCTATGCCCGCTATATCCGAATCCGGATAGGTCCCTGTAATCCCACCAAGCTTAAACTCCTCTATCCTCTCTCCGCCCTTTTCCCCTCTTGCCCAGAATGTAAGCTTTGTGGCTCCCGTGAGATCGAAACCACCCTTTCTATCTCCCCAATTGTTGGCTGGGTTTTGCCAGTAAACTCCGGCCCACCTTGCACCCTGGCTGGCAGCATTAGAATATACTATCTTTATGCAGGTAGTGCCTGAATGCGGATTATCGAATGAAGAAGTATCTATGCTGACATCGGAATAATCACCCATATACCCTGAGGGGATATAGTGGTTATCCGGAGACCTGCCATCCGTATAAACAGGAAAGACCTTAAAGCTCTTTACGGTATTGTTCCCTGCCTTGGCTGTATCGTTTGTTTCATACAGATTCTCGTCGTAACCAGAAGTATTGCCTGCCTGTGCATATTGATCGGGGGTTTTTTGAGCAACCGTAGAAGACTCTTCTTTATTGGAACCGCCGCAGCTTGCTATACTAAAGAGCATTAATCCAGCCATTATCAGCAACGTTAAACTCGAACCCTTTTTCATATCCTACCTCCTTGTTATTTTTACAGTTTTACTCTTCTCGACTTCGTTCGCTTCGCTCACTCCGCTCGAAGAATATTGTTCGAGCGAGGCATCGAAGACGCCGAAACGAGAACTACTAACTTTACGCTTAACACTATAAAACGCACCTCCTTCCCTCATCTTTCCCACATCTCTTGATAAACAAAATAGGCCTTTTTAAGCTGCCTCAGGAATGGGCTATGTTTTCCATTGCCCTGGCTCGCTACCCCGAGCCACTCTTCATAATTCCACCCGTCCGGAAACGGACCCGACCAGTTCCTGGTAGTATCATGCAACATCGGTTCATAGGCCTTCCACCATTCATCCAGCCACTCGAATAGTACACCGCCTATGCAATTTCCCACTCCCCTATGAGCCGCAGAATTGTATACTATATCCTCCCAGTCTTCCTTAAGGTATTCGGCCTGTTTTTCTTGTGCAAACTGCCTTGACTTGCCTTCCATATAACTCGGACAGCCATATTCCGTAATGAGAACAGGCCTATCGCAAACCTTCCTTACATTCGCCCAGAAACTGTCACCGAATCCATGTCCTCCTCTATATGCATTACTACCGTAAATATCCACATCCGGACAATATTTAGCAAAGATATCCAAAAATAAGAGGTCTCCATTGCTTATAGCAACAGGATGGTCTCTATCGATTGACTTTATCATCTTTGCGGCTTCATTTACAAACCTATAGTATGAGACCGGATGTTTCTTTGCATTATTAGCTACGCCGTAGTTATTTTCGTTTCCAAGCATCCAGAATAATACATATGGCTCATCCTTAAATTCTTCCACCATCTCCTTCACGCTTTCCATCATTTTTTTTCTCTGTTCAGGATTTTCGTAATCCGTCCCCTTATACCAAGTTGCACCAGAACCTACTGTATAGGCCCCTAATAGGTCACCCATGATTACCATAATCCCGTATTTATTATATAAATCGCTGAGGAGTTTCTTGTTTGAGGCATGGTGATAGAGCCTGATTGTATTACAATGCATCTCTTTTAAGAGCTCAAAATCACCTATGACCTTCTCGTCAGGATCCTGTATATTATTATAGTTCTTATCTACCCAGCTATCATAGGGGCCGTCTATCCTTCCATTTTTATTATAGTCTGCCTGTTCCCAGTCCTTGAGTGTGCCTTCGTCGGGACTCTCTCCTATCTTAGTAGGAGAATAAGCAATCCCATTTACAATATAGGGCCGTCCTTCTACCCTCAACTGCCAGTGTCCATTTTTATATTTTACAAGATCTACCCTACCATCTCCAATTTGCTTCACTACCCTTCCCGTCTTTACAGGTCTATTTTTAAATAAGGCCTTTTTTATGCTCTGGAAAAAACCCAACCTTACAATCCTCCCCGGATTAACAAAAAATTTGTCATTTGCTACATTGTTATCAAACCCATTCTTAATAAATATCCTTGCCCCCCGTAATTCCATCTTCAGTTCAGGGTGATGCCTCAATAAATAATCTACCCTGTCGAGTGCTACCTGAGCAATATACCAGGGTGTATGAAAATATGTCCACCCTACTGTCTTTGGGAAATGCACTGCTATCGCATAATACGCCTTTATAGCATGTTTGATAAGACCCGAGCGCTCGAGGGCCAGGGCACTGTAAAATAACCTCACGCCCATGGGTTCAGGGGCCTGTGCCCATTTATAAAAATTGGCCTCCAGGTCATCTGTATTCACAAATTCCCAGTGGTTCCCTTTTAATCTTCCTTCGTTTTTAACTACGCGAAATCGCGGGTCCCACACAACCCCGGTTGTATTGGGATAAATACCCTCTCCTACTGCCTGGGACAGGCCTTCCGGATCCGTTATGACATATCTATATCTGTCCGTGCCCAACCCCTTAAAATATCCATACTTGAGATAATCCACAATCTCCTCTTTACCCGAGTCATAAAGTGTAATCTTTGTTTTGGGCCTTTTTACCTTTGGTAAAGCAATCTTTACAGCTGCCTCTTTTTTGCCCTCGAGTTTCTCAAGGCTAGCCTGAGACTTTTTCTTTACGCTCCAGAACCATCCACGCGGGTCCCAATTTTGGGCATAGCCATATTCCTCTACGGCTCTATTAAAAAGCCTTTTTGCCTCCTCTATATTTCCCTGCGACACATATGCCTCTCCCTGGATAAAAAAACTGGTCCCGACAGCATTAAGTGCCTCATACTTATCAATTGCCTCCGTAGCTGGAAAACCTGATAAGGACGCCTGTTCCTGCTTTGCCTTCTCAGAATAGAGTTCAATGCACCTATTTGTATAATAAAATGTCCTTTCGTAATTCCTTGCACCCCATGCCTCCCATGCCCGCACTATAAGCTCTTTGGGGGAAAGTTTTACTTCATCACATAGGGCATAGGGCATAGAGCATAGCGAAAATAATGTAATTATCGCCAAACCTATCGCAATCTTAAACCTTAAACCTTTAACTTTTAACTTTTGCAATGTCGGCAGTCCCCCTACCTTTCTCAACGTCGGCACCAATTGAATGTCTCTCACCCTACAATCGCCCCCGCTGTTATACCCTTAATAATATGCCTCTGCATCAAGAGATATACTAAGATTATCGGCAATACCGCTATGGTTATGCCTGCCATTAAAAGAGGGTACTGAGTAATATGGGTGCCCTGGAATAGCATAAGACCTCTCTGCAAAGGCATCAGTGACTTGGAAGAGAGGATAAGGGTTGCCAGTATATATTCGTTCCAGACATTCAAGGAATTAAATATTATGATTACTGCTATCGCCGGCTTCGCAAGAGGCAAGGCGACATTCCACCAGATACCGAGCTTTGAACAACCATCTATACGGGCCGCATCCTCAAAGGCAGACGGCATCTTATCAAAGAATGTCTTTAATAGATATATACTAAACGACAAACCTACATTTATCATGCATAAGATATATCCTATTCTGGTATTCACCAGGTGTAGTTTTGTCATCAAGACATACAGCGGGACAAAGCTACCCGGAAGAGGTATCATCATGGCTACGAGAAACATGTAAAAAAGAATATTTTTCCCCGGAAAGTGAAGCCGTGAAAACGCAAAAGCGGCAAGACTGGAAACAATCACTATGCCGAAAACAACCGTCACCGTATAAATCACACTGTTCAAAAAATAGATGCCGAAATTACCCTTTGTCCATGCATAATAAAAATTGCTCCAGACAGGATTATGCGGGATTATGCTCATATCCGAAAATACAGTCTGCTGGGTTTTAAGTGCAGAGCCCACCATCCACAATAGAGGAAAAAGGCAGGTCAGTGCCACAGTAATAAGAAATAAATGCAATAAGGTGCTCTTAAAAAAACCTTCAATCTTATATTTCGTAACTTCTCGCATAATGATTTAACCCCCTATGCCGAGATAGCCATGCCGAGATTCGGTCTCGGACCAGCTCTATGCCTTTTGCATATACCTTGAGAGGCGTATCTGCATAAACGAAATAACCAGAAGTATTGCCCCAAATACAATGCCCTGGCTGCAGGCATATCCAAACCTTGAAGACCCTATCATAGACGCCAGTATACGAGTTACAGGAACCTCTGTATGGTATCCCGGGCCGCCTCCGGTCATTGAAAGTATCAAAACAAAGACCTGCATGGTGCCAAGTATAGTCAATATCGAAACCAGAATAAATACGGGTATCATCAAGGGGGCTGTAATCTTTTTAAATATCTGCCATGAACTCGCACCATCCACCCTGGCAGCTTCATAGAGCTGTCTGGGTATGGTTTGAAGGCCTGCCAGGAATATAATAAATCCCCACCCAAAGCCTTTCCAGCAGTGAATTGCGGCAACACATGTAAGGGCGGTACGAGGGTCTGAAAGCCATGCCCTTGCAAGATGTCCTAACCCTATATTGGTCAGCCAATAATTTAAAAGGCCATAATTACCATCGTATATCCACCGCCAGACCAATCCTACCACCACCTCGGAAAGAACAGGCGGCAAGTAGAATATAACCCTGTATATATTGCCGCCTTTTATATCCCTGTCGCATGCCCAGGCCAGCGCCAGTGCAAGTGCATTTTGAAAGGTAAGCGCTATGAACGTAATATATCCTGCGTGACCCATAGCATTCCACCATACCCTGTCATGGAGTAATAATTCCTTGAAGTTTCTCAGGCCTATAAAATTCTTCGCGAAATTAAAATGTGATATCCCATCCCACTGAGTAAGAGAAAGGCTAAAGACCTTATAAAAAGGATAGATGAAAAATATAGAAAAAATCAATACGGCAGGTAATATAAATAGATAGTTTTCAATTGTAGATTTGGCTCGCATATTATTACAGTCCGAGACCGAATCTCGGCAATTTTTTTATCTCGTCTTCGCCTTTCTTAGTTCACGCTCTTTTACTGCCTGGACCTCGAGCGCCAGTCCCCCAGGTGTCTTCTCGCCTATTATTATAGATTGTATGCCTTTATCAAAGGCCTCGATCACAGGTGGAAATTCCGATACCCCCCATACGTTTGGATGGGTCGTATTTTCCATATCGTCGGCAAACTGTGAAAGCAATGGAGGGATATTTTGCAGGCTATCCTTATTTGACGGCAGATTCACCGTTTCTTTCGCAAGATAAACCTGTTGAGGTTTATCTGTAAGCCACTCTAAAAATCTAACTGCCTCTTTAGCGTTATTAGAACCTTTATTTACCATAAGGCTGGATCCGGCCCCACCCCATATAATCATAGGGTAGTCAGAGGTTACAGGAGGCGGGATCATCACGCCATAATTTAGATCTGGGTTCATTCCGTTATAAACATTTACGCACCATGACCCGTTAAATGCAAAGGCTGCACGATTGTTCGCAAAAAGCTGTTCGGCAGTCTTGTTTACCATCGTCACTACCCCGGTTGCAAGAAGCCCTCCGTCTCTCATCTGGCGGAATAGATCAAAGACCTTTATCCAGTCAGGGTCAGTATAAGGCACCTTCCCCCTTATTGTGTCCAGGACCTTATCTTCGCCCATTATATTAAAGGCGTAATTCGAGGCAAAGCAGTCTATCATCCACATCTCTCCCCATCCGCTTACAAGTCCCTGGATACCCTTTTCCTTCAGAAGCCTGCCTACCTGTA